>CALBTA010000560.1 GCA_937967755.1 uncultured Planctomycetaceae bacterium
GTAAAATCTCCGGTGATGTCGTCAGTCGGATCAAGCGGCGTGTCGTCGGTGGGATCGTCGGGGGTAAGCGAACCCGGATCAACCCGCGACAAGCCTTCGCGAACAAAGATGATGTCGCCCGGCAAACTGCGCGGGATGTCGTAGACAACGTCCACATCCACGTGCGGCGGTAGTGTACCGTCGGCGTCTTCCAGTTCGTTGTAAGGCGATTCAAAGTACCCGTTGCCACCCTCCGGTGCGGAGTTGTCGACATGCACGACGCGAATCCGTTCGCCCGTGTCGGGGCTGGTCAGGAAGACCGGGTCTTGGTGTTGGCGAATGATGTGGGCGAACCGGCGAATCGGGTCCAAGCCGCGGCCGCTAGGTGAGTTTCCGCGCGAACGGCCCTTCCAGAACTCGACTTGAATCAGCCCCGAGGGGTCGAACTCTTCATCCGTCGTCATGCCAAAGGCCAGCCGCATTCCGGGCTTCGGCTGGAAGGAGTAGCTTCCAGAGAAACCTGCGAAGTTGTCGACTGCATCGCTGCCGAAGGCGTAAACGCCGAGGTTGATCGTACCGTTGTGTTGTTGCCAAGACGGAGGGCGGATGCCGAAATCGAACTCGAAACCTTCCAAGGCCGAATCGATACCGTGACGCAGCAGCACGAAGTTTTCGAAGAAGCAACTGTCCGCTGTGCCGACCGTCCGGCTCGAAGGGCCAAGCGGCATGTAGCCATTGACGTTCACGTCGAAGTACGGCGTCCACATGTGGGCGCTGACACCAATTTGGTGGAACGTGTGCCCGAAGTTCTCATACTCGTCGGCGTCAAGATCGTAAAACAGGCCAACGCCGAAGTCGGCATTCATCGGGCGGAAGTGCGTCCGCCGCACCAGGCCGACGTTGAAGAACGGTTGCCCGCGATCGCTGAGGCTGGCCCGGCCATCAATCAGCCACCATCCATGCAGCGAATCTTCACCCAACGGAATGGTCGTCGCCGCTGAGGCGTAGTTACCTTGGAAGCCGAAGCCGTCGACCGACCCGTTCAGCGCGAACATGGTCGGGCCAAGGATCGGCAACTCGGCATGGCCTGCGCCGTGGCCCGAACCGCCGTGCGATCCGTAATAGCCGGCGCTCGCTCCCATGTCCATCGGGGCACCGTAGCCGAACGAGGCGTCGTGCATAGGGAACTGCATCTGCGCCGATGCGGTCGCCGCAATGGCCAACAACAACAGGCCTGCTTGAAATAGGTGCTTACAAGTGTGCATCGACGTCTCCCCTAAAGTTGCAGGCGACTGGGCCTTCGTTCCCGGCAGGCCAGGTTGTGACGGCCGGGATTTGGCCAGCGAGTCTTGTGCTTTACTGTCTTGCATGTCGTTGATTCGCGTGTTTGACTGAATGGGGCGCATTGGTGGCGCGGTGGCAATGCGGAAATTCCGCAAAACCACTACATGCGAAAAAATCAATCGTCACGGCGCAGTTTGCCGCATGAGAGTTTTCGGCACAAAACGGACAATCGCTACAGTTTGACATGCCACAACGTCCAAAAGCCCGCAAAAAACACCGCGAATCACCCCCTCTAAGAAAGCACTGCTAGTATGACACGATGCCATTTCGTCTCCTTCGCAATTACCTTGTTGGCCTTGGCTGCGTGTGAGTCGGTCGCCCAAAACCGAAGTGGCAACGCGCGCAGTGAAGGCAGCGCCCGCAACGTCATCTTCATCCTCAGCGACGATCACCGGTTTGACTTCATGGGCTTCCATGAACGGGCACCGGAGTTTCTGGAGACGCCCAACTTGGATCGTATGGCGGCCGAAGGGGTGCATGTTGCCAACGCGTTCGTGTCCACGTCGCTTTGTTCGCCCAGTCGGGCTTCGATCCTCACGGGGCAGTATATGCACCGCCACCGCGTCGTCGACAACCAACGCCCCGTTCCCAAAGGCACGGTGTTCTTTCCGCAGTATTTACAAAAGGCGGGCTATCAAACGGCGTTGGTTGGCAAATGGCATATGGGCCACGACAACGATGAGCCGCGGCCGGGCTTTGATCACTGGGTCAGCTTCAAAGGGCAAGGCGACTATTTTGACCCGGAGCTAAACATCAATGGCCGCCGCCAGAAGTTTGAAGGTTACAACGCCGACGTGCTATCGGCGCAGGCGTTAGGGTGGCTGAAGGATGGCCGCGACAAATCGAAGCCGTTCTTCCTCTACCTGTCGTTCAAGGCGGTGCACTACCCGTTCCTGCCAGCCAAACGGCACAGCGGGAAATACAAGAACGAGAAAATCGATTACCCCGAAACCATGGCCAATACCGAGCGAAACTACCAGACGCAGCCGCGTTGGGTGAAGGATCGCCGCTATAGCATTCATGGCATCGACCACATGGAAACCGGGGCTTTCGACAAAGACCCCGTGCCCGACTTCGATGATTTCTTTCACAGTTACTGCGAGGCGGTCCACAGCTTGGACGAAAACATCGGCCGGGTGATGGACTATCTACGGGCGAGCGGGTTGGACAAGAACACGTTGGTGATCTACATGGGCGATAACGGGTTTCACTTGGGCGAACATGGTTTCTACGACAAGCGCGACGCTTACGAAACCAGCATCCGCGTGCCGATGCTGGCGTGGGCTCCGGGTATGTTGAAAGCCGGAACAAAAATTGAACCGATGGTGCAGAACATTGACATTGCTCCGACCATTCTGGAAGCTGCCGGTGTGGCCAAGCCGCGCGCGGCGAAGTTCGACGGGCGTTCGTTCCTGCCGTTGCTCAAAGGCCAGAACATCGATTGGCGGGATCACATTTTGTACGAGTACCATTGGGAATGGAATTTCCCCGCCACACCCACGCTGTTTGCCATTCGCACCGACCGCTTCAAATTCGTCTATCACCACGGGGTGTGGGATCACGACGCGCTGTTCGATTTGCAAACTGACCCAATCGAACGCCACAACCTGATCAACGTGCCCGCTTACCGCGATCAGGTCGAACAATTGAAGACGCAACTGTTCGATGAACTACAAGCCAGCGGCGCACTCGACGCGCCCGTCCGCCGCCCCGCAGGCGAACGCCTTGATCAAAGAAAACTGCCGCGTTAGCTTTTAGTAGGCCGGTCACTCCGTGCCCGGCCATTCGCTACTTGACTGCAAAGCACGTGTAGCGCGTCCGCGCGGCCAATGGCGGGGCACGGAGTGACCCGCCTACGCATGGGACTCGACCAGCGCGGCCAACTGCTCATAAGACTGCGCCCCAACCAAACCCGCGTTGCCGATTACAAACGTAGGCACGCCGGTGATGCCCAGTTCGCGTGAGCGCCGCCAATCAGCATCGACCCTCTCCCGAAACGATCGCTGCTTTAAAACTTCACGGGCTTCGCTCTCTGAAAGCCCCACATCGGCGGCGATCTCGATCAAGTTTTCGATGGTTGCCAGGTTGGTGTTGTTGACGAAGTATGCCCGGAACAACGCATCATGAATCGCTTCCCCGCCGGGCATGGTCACCGCCCAAGCGGCCAGTTCCTGGGCCAGGCGGCTGTTGTAGGTCATCGTCCGCTCGCCGTACTCAAGCCCTTCATCCGCCATCAAACCAGCCATCCGCGCCTTCGCCGCCGGGATATCGATGTTCCTCCCAGCGAACAACTGTTCCAAAGTCAGACCACTTGCGGGCGTATCGGGGTGCAGCGGGAAGTGCCGGAAGACGACGTCCAGTTCGTACTCGCGTCGCAATCGTTCCGCACGCACGGTGCAGAGGTAACACCACGGTCATACGTAGTCAGAGAAGATTTCCAGCGTTTTCATGGTTCCCGCTCGCTTCGGCCGCTGAGGATCGTCACACGTTTCTGGTCACATCCGCCCGCTTGGTTATAATCGAATCGCTGGTAGGGCAGATGTAGAACGATCCGATTTCCCGCTGAACTGCCCCCATCGAACGATGTCGAATATGCGACGAATTCTTACTTCCGCCCTGCTGCTGGCCACTGCCCTGTGCGCGCTGGGTCGTGCCGACGACGCAGTCTCCAAAGCGGATCGCGACGCCGCGGAGCGTACTTTCACGCTCAAAGTCTTGCCGCTTTTCAAAGCAAAATGTTTCGCCTGCCACGGCGAGGATGCCAAAGACGTCCGCGCGGATTACGACATGCGCACGCGCGAAGGAATTCTCGCGGGCGGCGAATCGGAAGCGGCGGCGGTTGTGCCGCTTCGCCCGGATGATAGCCCGCTGTACCACGCGGTCCTTTGGGAAGAGTTGGAGATGCCGCCCAAAGAGAACGACCGCCTAACGAAGGAACAGATTGAACAGGTGCGGCAGTGGATCGCCGCCGGTGCTCCTTGGCCCGATGCCGACCGGCAGTTGGCAATCAAGAAAGCTGAATGGGCAGTCCCCGAAAATGAAGACGGCGTGATCGTCTCCAACAGCGGCGGGCTTTCCGACGACTGGACTTACCGGCGGTATCAACCGGAGAACATCTGGGCCTTTCAACCGGTAGTTGCCCCGCCGGTACCCGAAGGCGACGGTCATCCGATCGACGCGTTCATCAATGCACAACTGGCCAGCGCGAAGCTAAAGCCATCGCCCGCTGCCGACCCGCGAACGCTCATCCGACGGGCCAGTTACGACCTAACCGGGCTTCCCCCAACCCCGCAAGAAATTGCGCAGTTCCAATCGGCGTGGGAAGATGATTCTGAGCAAGCCTGGAGCGACCTGATCGACCGCCTGCTGGCCAGCGAACATTACGGAGAGCGTTGGGCGCAGCACTGGCTCGATGTCGTCCGCTACGCCGATACGGCCGGGTTCTCGAACGACTATGAACGCAGCAACGCGTGGCGATACCGCGATTACGTGATCCGCTCGTTCAACGACGACAAACCGTTCAACGATTTCATCGTCGAGCAACTAGCCGGTGACGAGCTGCGGCCCGACGACCCCGAAGCGATCATCGCCACTGGCTTTCTGCGCATGGGGCCGTGGGGCACGGCGATGGTTCCGCAGAAAGAAGCCCGCCAGTTGTACCTGGACGACCTGGTACACAACGTCGGGCAGTCGTTTCTTTCTTTGCCGATGCGGTGTTGCCGTTGCCACGATCACAAGTTCGATCCGATTCCCACGCGCGACTACTACGGCATGTACGCGGCGTTCGCAACGACGCAGCCCGCCGAAGTGAACGCTGCTTTCCTGCCGGAGGAAAACCGCGGCGGCTTTGCCGAAAAGCGAAAGCTCGTTCAGCAACTGCTCGACTTCGCCCAAGCCGAGTACGACAAGGTCTACAACAAACAGGAAGCGGCCGCCAAAGCGTGGTACGCCGAACACGATCTGCCCTACAAGGATGAAGAAGCCCGCAAGAACGATCCCGAAGACAAGAAGCCGCCGCGCCATGTCGGGCTGACGCCAGAGGAAACCGGTGTGCTAAAGGTTCGGCGGCAAGATGTTTGGATCTGGACGCGGCGGTTGGAACGTTACCAGCCAATGGCTCAAAGCGTTTACAACGGCCAGGACGATTGGAAGAACGGCCGCAAGCTGCGACGGCCCAAGCAGATCAAAGCCAACTGGCGGCCGCAAAATTTCATCCTCGGCGGCGGAGCGCTCGAAGCTCCGCTGGAAAAAGCGGTCCCCGGGGTGTTGAGC
>CALBTA010000561.1 GCA_937967755.1 uncultured Planctomycetaceae bacterium
TGTTATCAGGCCTACACCTCGTTTATCGAATATCTTGACGAGCGCGGTCTGTTGGACACGACCATGTTGCTGGCTTGGGGAGAGTTCGGCCGCACGCCGCGCGTCAATGCGACCGGTGGCCGCGACCACTACCCTAACGTCTTCAGCGCCGCGGTGGCGGGCGGCGGCATCGTCGGCGGGCGCGTGGTCGGGCAGTCCGATACCAAGGGTGCCTTGCCGCAAGAGAACCCCAAAGACCCGCAAGACGTTTTGGCAACGCTCTACCGCCATGTCGGCGTCAACATCGCCGAGCACTACCTAGACAACCACGGCCGCCCCATCCGCGTTCTGCCCCACGGCGAACCGATTGATGAGTTGTTTTAACGCCGTGCCGTGGCACAAGTCTCCAGACTTGGGCGAGTAAACTATTCGTCTTTTTGCTCGAACAAGTCTGAAGACTTGTTCCACATCTACTCCCGCGAGGCCTGTTGGTTTGTTCGCCAGGCGTTGAGGTAGGTCTCGAAGCCGGTTCGAACTGGCCCTTCCGCGGCGCGCCAGGTTCGTTGCGCATCGTCGGCGAGCAACGACTTCCCAGATTCCTGAATCAGGTGCGCGGCCTGGATGGCGACGGCGGTGTCGTAGGAGTTCAGATGTTTGACGAGCGCGCCTAAGTCCTGATCGAAAGCAGCGAAGAGCTTTTCAGCATAGTCACGGGCGGAAGTGGGGCGGCCATCGCCGTCGCAGTCCAGCCACACCGCTCCGCTGCAGCCGATCACGCGGTTGTCCCAATCGGGCGACGACGGTTGGTACGGTTTCGCGGTTCGCCAAAAAAGGCCCTCGACGCCCGGCCCGGTCGCCATTGCAGTTAGAAAGACGTCGTGTGGCGGCCGGGGAATTCGGATCGTCTCCGCCCACTTCACACCGCGCGGCAGGTCGTCTGATTGCCTATCGTCAACTTCCCACGACTCGAGGGGTTGTCCGTTCGCGTACAGCGTGATCGACTCGGCATTCACCCAGTGCGGACCGAGGACTCGCAGAGTCACTTCAATTTCTTCGCCAGAAACGCGGGCCAATTCGCCGCTGCGGTACTTGCCTTCAACCACAATCTCACAAATCAAACCGTAGCTAACCAGTACGCGGCCCTGAATGAAGCCGTTGACCGCTTCATCCACATCAATCGCCCCGGGGTCGTCGTCGCGGCAGCGGATGTAAGTTCGGCCCTGCCCGACGAAGTGCCGCGCGACATCGTGCGAATCGCTGCTGCCAACGGGTGTCACTGTGCGGCCTCGGTTGAGCAGGGCCATCCAGTCATGAAACAGCCGCAGCGGGTCAGACTGCACGGCGGCTGAGTTCACCACTTCCATGGCGTTGAAGCGCACGGCCCAACTCTCGGTGTTTTCGCCCGCCGCATCGTTGAACAGTTTCGGCCCCAGCGGTCGGACGCCGCTGTGCAGATCGCGGCCGTGGTTCAAGATCGCAATTTTCACATCGGGTGTGCGGAAGATGTCGTCAAGAATCTCGGCCCAGCTTGTCAGCTTGTGATTGGGCGGCGGTGCGCCATTTCTGACGGGAAAGATGTTGAAATGGCCGATCTTGGTCGTCACTTCGTTGCCAATCACCGGGGTGAAGTATTGGCGAACCTTCATCTCTCGGGCGAACGGTTCGTGATCGATCTGCACGTTGTGATCGGTCGCGACGGGCAGTTCGATCCCCTCGGCGGCGAGGGTAATCATCCGCTCTTGCACGGTCGCGTCGCCGTGCCCCGAGTGCGTCAGCGAATGTACGTGCGTATCGCAAGCAACGTAGCCGGCCGTGGGAACTTCACGCGCGATTTCCAGCTTGCGGCTGACCCGATCACCCTCGGCAACTTCGACATCCACCTGATCGAGCGAATACTCGAAGCCCCGCCCCGCATAGATGGTATAGCGGCCCGGCGGCACGCCGAATGTGGCCTCGCCGCTGGCGGTGTAAATAACGCCTGGCCGCACGGCCAAATTCTTACTGCTGCTGGCACCGGTGGCTTGCAAAGCGCCATCGCGGTTGACAATCGTAATGCGGGCAGGCAGCCGCTCGTTGGACTGTTCGTCAACAACTTCCAGGGAAATCTGTGCTTCGCCGAGCAGGTCCGACATTGGTCGCTTGTGAATGGTGATTCGCCCCGCGCGAATATCATCGGGCTGAGACCCTCTCCGCACTTGCTGTTCCATGACGATCCTGTTCTTCCCCTCGACGATTCCGCCCTCGGGGATGGGCAGGTAGATCGTCATTTCATTTTCGTCCCGCACCAACCGCCCCAGTGGCTTGCCGTTCAAGGTTACGTTCCAGGTTTGCTTCACATCGTGCTGGAACAGGCTAAGCGTCCAAGCGCCGGCGTTCGACTCAGCCGATTGAAAATCGATTTCCAATTTCGATGCGCCCGCGCGCTCGGGGAAACTTGACCATTCGCGCGGCCCATCGATCCGGAGGTGATGAACTGAATCGTCCAGCACACGCGGCTCGGCGGCGGCGATGAACGGAATGAACGCAATGAGCGGGAAGTAGATGCGAAGCATGTCGGCAACCTCGAAGCCGAGGACTAGCTATAATGTGAACCTCGTGGAACTATTCTCGCCTGAAATACGGCATCATTATGACGAGGGAATTGCCAACATGCGACGTATAATCTTCTGCCTGATCGCAACTTCGTTTTTCTGGCTGACGGGAGCCGCGGCATCTACCGCCGAAAAACCAAACTTCCTGGTCATTCTCTGCGATGATCTCGGTTATGGCGACTTGGCCTGTTATGGGCATCCGAAGATCAAGACGCCGCACCTCGACCGGCTGGCCGAGCAGGGGTGGCGGTTTACTGATTGCTATG
>CALBTA010000562.1 GCA_937967755.1 uncultured Planctomycetaceae bacterium
GGGGCCAGGTTGACTCGCTCGCCGATGGGAAGTTCTCCATCAGCACGGTCGGCAACGCGAAGGTCACCCTGCCCTGGGCGAAGGTCAGCGGGCTGAAGGTTCGGTCGACGCGAATGGTTTTTCTTTCCGATCTGTCGCCGGTCGAGGCTCGGCATCAGCCATTAGTTACGTTAAAGCGGGATTGGCAGGCCGACAAAAGCGTTGCCCGCCGCCCGTTAACGCTGGCCGGGAAGAGTTACGAGAAAGGCATCGGCGTTGCCTCGCGAAGCGTGCTGGTGTTCGAAAATGAAGGCAACTTCGATCTGTTCGCCGCGACCATCGGCATTGACTCCGAAACCGAGGGGCGCGGCGATTGCGTGTTTGTCGTGGAAGTGGACGGGCGGGAAAAGTACCGCCAACGTGTTACCGGCCGCGACCCGGCCCGCCCAGTGGCGGTGGAAATCGACGGTGGCCGCCGGGTCTCACTCATTGTTGAAACAGGTGAAGACTTGGACCTTTCGGATCATGCCAACTGGTGTGACGCACGCTTAGTCAAAGAGTAGACGTTAGTATAGGCTTCCCACGCCCTATGTTCCGTTAAGGAAATGGCTCATGAGATTTTGCAAGACAACTTTCGCCGCGTTGGTAGTTTGCTCATTGGCGCTGTCGGCTCCGCAAATGGCTGCCGCCGCCGAAAGTATCTCGGCCGATGAGTTGGAACTGGTCAAACAATACGAAAACGCCCGCATTCAGACGATCGAAAAAGTCTACGGGTCGGTCGTCGCGGTCTACGGGCCGACGCGCGGGGGCGGCGGATCGGGCGTCGTCTTCGACGATGCCGGTTATGCCCTGACCAACCACCACGTCGTCGCGGGCGCCGGCGTTCACGGGCAAGGGGGGCTGGCGGACGGAAAACTTTATCCTTGGAAGCTAGTCGGCACCGACCCAGGCGGGGACGTCGCGATCATCAAGCTGGAACATGACAAGCCGCTTCCCGCTTCGCGTCTGGGCAAGTCGGACGACGTCCGCGTCGGCGATTGGGCGATGGCGATGGGCAACCCGTTCATCCTCGCCGAAGACCAAACGCCGACAGTCACCCTGGGCATCGTCAGCGGCGTAAAGCGGTACCAGTACGGGGCGGGCAGCAACACGCTGGTGTACGGCAATTGCATTCAGGTCGATAGCTCGATCAACCCGGGCAACTCGGGCGGGCCGCTCTACAGCATGCGGGGCGAGGTGATCGGCATCAACGGCCGCGGCAGTTTTAAGGAGCGCGGCCGGGTGAACGTTGGGGTCGGTTACGCCATCAGCATGCGGCAGATACGCAATTTCATTCCCGACCTGATGGCCACGAAAATGTCGCAGCACGGCACGCTCGACGCATTGTTTACCAATCGCCGCGACATCGAAGGGAACGAGCGCGTGCTTTGCTCGACGCTCAACCTCGATGCTCCCATCGCCCGGCTGGGTTTGGAATTGGGCGACAAGCTGGTGGCGTTCGAAGGCGAGGAGATCGAAGACGCGAACCAATTCACGAACCTCATCAGCACGCTGCCCGCCGGTTGGCCGGTGGAATTGACCTATGAGCGCGAGGGGGAGACCAAGACGATTTGGGTGCGGCTGACCGCGCTTCCCTACGGGCAAGAGCAAATTCACCCGCCGGAAGAAGAACAGCCCAAACCGGAAGAGGAGGATGAAGAAGAAAAGCCGGATGAGCCTCGGCGAATTCAAATCGGGCGTGGGCAAAAACCAAACTTCGGCCAGGAGGGAAAAATTCGCGACCTGTCGCTTAACCGAAAGAACGCCGCCCACGTTTTACAACGTTGGCGCGAACATTCCGGGGCCAGCGCGATTGCCGACGACTTCGCCGGCGTGCGGATTCAGGACGAACTGATTCGCAAGGATAAGAAAATCGGCGAGGCCCAAACGACTCTGGCGAGCGACGGCCGCTTCCGCGTAGCGTACAAGGAATACGGGGTCGAGCATCTCTACGGCTTTGACGGCGAAACCTATTGGGTGAACGTCGCTGACGAAGCGCCGCGGGAAATCGAAGCGGGCGAATTGCTGGAGCAACCGCTGGCCGCGCAGGCGCTGGCTCTTTCCCAGATGATGCTGGCCAAACCGCTCGATGCGTTGGGAGACTTGCAGATCGATGGCAGCGACAAAGCCCAACGAGAACCTTGCTACCGCTTGCGGATCGGCGAAGGCGATGCCCCGATGTGGTTCGTTTGGCTCCGGCAGTTCGCCGACGACGGGTCTTCGCACGTGCAACTTGCCAAGACGGGCGTCGATATCGATGGGGCGGAAACCAGCGTACTCTATTCCGATTGGAAGGAAGCGTCCGGTCTTTGGCTCCCGCACACGCGGTCGCTGGCGACAGGGCTGGACGAAGCTTCCGTCATTCGCTTGCAAGCGACCCAAGTTGAAACCGTGAAAGAAGTCAACGATGAGGATTACCGGAGGCCCGAAGATGCACAGTAGACAACTTTGCCGAACACTAGTGGCATCGCTGATCGTCCTGGCCGGCGCAGCTTGGGCCAACGGTTTGCCGGCCGCCGAGGTGAACAGCCTCTTCGCCAAGGCCCACGAACAGGCCCAAGCCCGCTGCGTGAAGATCTTCGGTGCCGGCATTGGCCGCGTCGAAGGCTACGGTACGGGCATCGTTGTTTCCGACAAGGGGCACGTGCTTACCGCCAGCGGCGTGATGCTTTCCGGCCGGCAGATCTACGTCGTCACGCCTGACGGGGAGCGATACAAAGCAACCGTCCTTCGGCGAAGCCAGGACCTTCAGGCCGCCATGCTGCAAGTCTGGTCTGGCCGCGTTGACAAGGACAGCAACCCGTTGCCGCTGGAGACGCCGGACCACTTCGAGCTGAAACCGACAGTTGCTGCCCAAAAAGGGGATTGGGTACTCAGCGTGAGCAACCTCTTCAAGGTCGCCGATGGCCGTGAGCACTTGTCGGTCAACCTTGGCATTCTATCGCTGCGAACTGCCTTGGATACGAAGCGCGGCACGCAAGACATTCCCTACGCGGCCGATGTGCTGCTGATCGATGCCATCACCAGTAACCCCGGTGCCGCTGGCGGAGCGATTGTCGACGTGGAAGGCAACCTGGTTGGCATGGTTGGGAAGACTTTGGAAAGCCGTGACACGCGAACACGATTAAACTACGGCGTGCCGGCCGATTTGTTGTTCAAATTCTTTCACGGCCAACCGCTGAACGAAGCTGCGGCTGTCGTGAAAGTTCCCGGAGGCGGCAAGCCTTACTTGGGCATTCGGGTGTTTTCGCTGGGCATCGGCAGCAAGGCCCTGGCCTATGTCGATCGCGTCGCCACCGGCTCGCCCGGCCACAAAGCCGGTCTGCGCAGCGATGATCTGATCGTCGCCATCGGCCCGCAAACCGTGCACGACATTCGGGAATACAAGAAGATCGTCGCGACATTGACCCCAGGCGAGGAGATATCGTTTCTGGTTAAACGGAAGAACGACCTGATCGAGATACCCGTGACGCCTACGACCAAAGAGGAAGACTGATTCGAGCATCGGTACATTAATCCAATTATTTTCGAGCATTCGTCATGATTAGCCGAGTTACCATTGCGTTGTTGTTCGCCCTTTTCTTATCCGGTGGCATCACTGAGGCACAAGATGATGCTCCGAGCGATGAGCAGCTTCTGCGTGGGCAATTACTCTCGCCCAAGGCATTTCGCGCCGCGGCCGACAAGGTGATGCCGTCAGTCGTCACGATCGAATCGTTCGGCGGTTTGTCGAGCGGCACGGCGAAGGGTTCCATTGGCGGCATCCGCAAGCCGGGCGACGGGCCTACGACGGGGCTGGTTATTTCCGAAGAGGGTTACGTCATCACCAGCACGTTCAACTTCATTCGGCAGCAGCCGATCATCACGGTGGTCACGCAAGACGGCAAACGCCACGTGGCCAAACTGTTGGGTAAGGACGAAATCCGTAAGCTCTGTGTGTTGAAGATTGAGAACCCCGAGAACCTGGTCGCGGCGACGTTCGCTCCGCGAGAGGAAGTGCGCGTTGGGCAGTGGGCAATTTCCGTCGGTGTAGGGTTCGGCGATGCCGAGCCGGCGATTTCCGCCGGCATCATTTCCGCCCGCCGCCGCATTTCCGGCCGGGCGGAACAAACCGACGCAAACATCAGTCCCGCCAATTATGGCGGGCCGCTGGTCGATATCGAAGGCCGGGTATTGGGCATCTGTGTGCCGATGAATCCCACGTCGCAGGAATTGGGTGCGGGCGTCGAGTGGTACGATTCCGGTATCGGTTTCGCCATCCCGCTGGACGATGCCGACAACGTCATCGCCGCGATGAAAGCCGGCAAGACCGTCAAGCCGGCTCGTCTGGGCGTGCAAGTGGAACCGGGCGGAGACGATGGCGGTGTGATCGTCAAGAAAGTCATGCCCGATTCGGCGGCGGCCAAAGCCAAGATCGCCGACGGAGACCGCATCACGAAGTTCGGCGAAGAAGAAGTTGTCGACCCGATGCACTTGAAGACCCTGATCGGCAAGTACGCCGCGGGCGATGTCGTCAAGGTGACCGTTGATCGTGAAGCGATGGCCGTCGTGATCGACGTGGAACTTGCCGCGGCGCCTGAGAAAAAAGCCGACGACAACAAGCCCAAACTGCCGTTCGAACTCCCAATGCCACGTCGGGGCGGCTGAGTTTCCACGCTAGCATTTATGCGTAGGCCAGTCTCTCCGAGCCCGGCCATTGGCGGGTTTCAGAGAAACCCGCCTACACTCACGCTTCAATTGACAGCGTCTGGG
>CALBTA010000563.1 GCA_937967755.1 uncultured Planctomycetaceae bacterium
TCTTGTGGGTAGTGTTCGCCCCGGTGCGAAAGCTCATCGAATCGGAGTTGCCCGTGGTGCCGTTGATGCCGAATTCGATGCTGGTTTCCCAAGTTTCGCTGTCGAATATCACGTCGTACGAGTACCAAGGCGGGGCGATGACCTCTTCCAGAGATTCGTCCACAATGCTGGTTTCAGCAGATGCCTCGACCGAGGGCGGTGCCGGAATCTCGTCAACCGACGGCAACCTAGACACCTGATCGCCGTCCTGCGCGACGGCGGCCCGACTGAGAATTACAATCACCAGCCCGCATAGGAAGGCCCTCACAGGAAGGCAGCGAAGTGTAGTCACGTTGCACCTCAATAGATGTCGTCGTTGCCATCGTACCTACCGCCGCTAGCGCACTGCAGTCCGTGCGCGGTGGCATGTACGGGAAGTTGTGTTGCGAAGTCTCGAAGATGAAGGGCGGAAGTTAGCCGATTAACTTCTCGCACCACAAGGTGAGTTTTGATGCGTGACGCCAGCGGAATATTGACGTAGCACGTCAACCCGAGCTTCGCTACAGTTCCCAGCCGATCGTTTTGCGCACTTCGTCTAATCCGCGGCCGGTGCTAGCTGTCGAAGATAGTAGAAGAAGCGCGGCGTTGTGTCCCCATTTCGTTAACGACCATTCGGCGATGTCATGGACCCTGCGGCCATCGATATTCAGTTGCCCGATAACCTTCAGTTCTGGTGCGAAACCGTGCTGATTTGGACCGGCTTCGGTACGATCGTCGGCTTGCTGGCCAAAGCGATCATGCCCGGCCGCGACCCTGGCGGAGCCATCGCCACGTTGGCGATGGGCATCGGCGGGGTGGTGATCGGCTGCGGCGTGCTGTCGCTGGCGATGGGGGGCTACATCATCAAGCCGATCAGCCCGCTGGGCATGGGCGTGGGCACGTTGGGTGCGTTCATGCTGCTATTCTTTTACCGCCTGCTGGGCGGTTATTGGTTCATCGAAGGCGAAGAACCGAAACAGATGGCCCGCCGCAGCCGCGGACGTTCGCGCCGCCGCCGGCGGACCGAATACGCCGACGAGTACTAGCCGCTAGACTGAAGCGGCTGCAGATTCCGCGCTGACAACGCGGTTACGCCCTTGCGATTTGGCCTGGTAAAGCGCCTGGTCCGCTCGCCGCATTACCGACTGGGCGTCGTCATCGGGTGTGTACATCGCGACGCCAGCGCTGATTGTCACCTGAAGGCTCGCCCCCGGGACGTCAAACTGCGTGCCTCCGATGCTCTGCCGCGCGCGGTCAGCGATGCTCGCTAGCTCGGGCACGTCAACGACCGGAGCGATCAGGGCGAACTCTTCGCCGCCGATTCGTGCCGCCAAATCGGTAACCCGAACCAGCTCGTTCAGAATCTTGGCGACCCCGCGCAAGACCTCGTCGCCCGCCTCGTGGCCGTGTACGTCGTTGACTTTCTTGAAGTAGTCGACGTCGAACATGATCGCGCCGAATTGAATGCCGCTGCGCTGCGATTCCGCGATGCGGCGTTGTAGTTCCATGTCGAAACTGCGGCGGTTGGCGATACCTGTTAGTTCGTCGGTCAGCGCTTGTGCTTGTGCACTAATCAGTTGCTTTTGCCGCGCGATGCTATGGCGAATCACCCGCATCAGCAGGTGGCCGACCATCATCTCTTTGGAAAGAAACTCTTGCGCCCCGTGAGAGATCGATTGCAACGCCAGTTCCTCATCGTTGCTGGCGGTCAACACGACGATCGGCAAATGGGGTGCGGCGGATCGGATCCGTTTGACAGCATCCAACCCTTGGGAGTCGGGCAAGCCCAAATCCATCAGCGCAACGTCAAACGGCTGATCGTGGACCAATCGGAACGCATCGGCCAGCCGTTCGGTTTGCGTCAACTCAAACGATGGGTCGGTCGAACGGCCCAGCAGCAGTTCGACCATCCGCGCATGGGCTTCGCAGTCTTCGATCAGTAGAACGCGCAATTCTTCGGGCATTGATGCAGCTCGTAGCGAAATAGTTGAGGTTCAACGAAACTCTACGTCGCTAATGCGCGCTTCCCCAAAGAACTTTACCGCCCGGCGACCGTCACAACCGTTACGACACGCCAACAACACGAAGTCCTTCGCCCTACGAAACTTCAGGCGGGTCGAACCACTCGCTCAGTTTGCGGCGCGCTTTGGCCTTCACTTCCGGAGTAATATGCGCGACCACCACCGCCAGCGCCGCCGCCAGCGCCCCCAAGTCGTCGGTAAATCCGACACCTGGCAAAACATCCGCAATGGCGTCCGCCGGCAAAATGAAGTAGCCCAGCGCCCCGTAAACCACCGTCTTCGCCCACTTCGGCATCGCCGGGTCTTGCACGGCGTAGTACAAGTACAACGCCTTTTCAGTCACTTCATACCCGGCAATCCGCGCATAGCCCCGCAGTTTCTGCCAGAATGAAGCATCGGTAAACTTCTCGGCATACGTGTTCGCCTGCTCAACTTCCACAAGTTGCCCCGCCGGCTCTTCAGGCGGCTCGGGCGAGATACGATCAGGATGTGCGATCATCGGTAAGTCCTCCAACTCTGTCATTCGTTACCTAGAACGAGATATTGGTTGTTTGAATCAACATATGAAGGTCACTCACGATGCGAAAACTTGCTTGCTTGCTCACGCTAAGTCTATTGGTTCATTTTGTTCCATCTGCCCCTGCCGCTGAGAAGACCTTCGACGTGGTCGTCTACGGTGGAACATCGGCCGGCGCGGTTGCGGCCGTTCAGGCGGCGCGGATGGGGAAGACCGCGATCGTCATTGAGCCGAGCCAGCATATCGGTGGGCTGACCAGCGGAGGGCTGGGGCGAACCGATACCGGCAACAAGACCGTCATTGGCGGAGTCTCGCGCGAGTTCTACCAGCGACTGAAGAAGTACTACGACAATGACGCGAACTGGCATCAGCAAACTAAGGAGCAGTACCGCGGCTACTCCGCCTCGGCCGATGCGATTTGGGGCTTCGAACCCAAGATCGCCGAAGCGACTTACCACCAGATGCTCACCGAGGCGAAGGTGCCCGTCGTCAAAGGGCAGCGGTTGGATTTGCGGGATGGGGTCACGATGAAGGATGGCCGCATCACCAGCATCCGTATGGAATCTGGCGAGGTCTACAGCGGCAAAATGTTCATCGACGCCACCTACGAAGGCGACCTGATGGCCAAAGCCGGCGTCACCTACACCGTCGGCCGCGAAGCCAACAGCCAGTACGACGAAACCCTCAACGGTGTGCAAACGCGCAACGCGGTGAAGCATCAGTTCACGCGAAGAATCGATCCCTACGTGGAACAAGGCAAACCCAAAAGCGGTCTGCTGCCGCGCATCCATGCTGGCCAGCCCGGCGAAGAGGGTGCCGCCGACCATCGCGTGCAGGCGTATTGCTTCCGCATGTGCCTGACCGACGACAAAGACAACATGGTTCCCTACCCCAAGCCTGACGGCTACGACGCCCGGCAATATGAAGTGCTGCTCCGCTACCTGACGCCGCGCTGGAACGACATCTTCGGCAACCACCAACCGATGCCCAACCGCAAGACCGACACGAACAACCACGGGGCGTTCGGCACCGACAACATCGGCATGAACTACGACTACCCCGACGGCGACTACGCCACGCGCGAGCGGATCATCCGCGAGCACGAGGTTTATCAGAAAGGCCTGATGTGGTTCCTGGCCAACGACCGCCGCGTGCCCCAGGAAGTTCGCGCCCGCGTCAACCGTTGGGGCCTGGCGAAGGATGAATTCGTCGATAACGGCAACTGGCCGCACCAGCTTTACATTCGCGAAGCCCGGCGGATGGTCAGCGATTACGTCACCACCGAGAACGATTGCCGGCGGCGGCGAATTTGCGAAGACTCCGTTGGGCTGGGTTCGTACAACATGGATTCGCACAACGTGCAGCGTTACATCACCTCCGAAGGGTTCGTCCTGAACGAAGGGGACGTGCAAGTCTCGCCCGGCGGGCCGTACGCCATCAGCTACCGCAGCATCGTTCCCAAGCGCGGCGAGGCAAAGAATTTGCTGGTGCCCGTTTGCGTTTCTTCCAGCCACATCGCTTTCGGGTCGATTCGCATGGAACCGGTCTTCATGATCCTCGGCCAGTCGGCGGCCACCGCAGCGGTGTTCGCCATCAATGATTCGATTGCCGTCCAGGATGTTCCTTACGACAAACTTCGCGAGCGTTTGCTCGAAGACAAACAGGTGCTCGATATTCCCTCCGGCACCAGCCCGCGAGTTGCGCTCGATCCTCGGAAACTTCCCGGCGTTGTCATCGACGATGTCGAAGCCCAGCGCACCGGCGAGTGGCTGCCGAGCACCAGCATCGGGCCGTTCGTCGGTACCGGATACCTGCATGACAACAACGAAGATCAAGGCAGCCGCAGCGTGGTTTTTTCCGCAAAGCTGGACAAGGACGGGCAATACGAAGTCCGCCTGGCTTACTCGCCCAACCCCAATCGGGCAACGAACGCGGCGGTCACCGTCCAACATGCCGACGGCGAAAAGACCGCCAGCATCAACCAGCGCCAAACACCATCGATCAACGGTGCCTTCGTCTCGCTCGGCAAATTCCGCTTCACCGCTGACAAACCCGCGGTCGTCACCATCAGCAACCAAGACGCCAACGGCCACGTCATCGCCGACGCCGTCCAGTTCCTGCCGGTCGATTGAAGCGCAGCGCGCTCGTTGCAAAACCAACGTAGCGCGGGCTTCCAGCCAACGTATCGTCATAGGGGGTTCGACTCTAGTCGGCG
>CALBTA010000564.1 GCA_937967755.1 uncultured Planctomycetaceae bacterium
GCAGCGTGGCCCAAACGGAATGGGTGTGAAGAACCGCGCCGACATCTTCCCGACGGGCGAGCATCACGTGCAGCATCGTCTCGGCCGAGGACTTCGGCTGCCCCTCGCAAACAGGCTTGCCATCTTCGCCGACGCGGACAAAGTCCTCGCGAGTCAACCGCCCTTTATCCATCCCGCTGGCGGTCACCACCAGTTCGATCGGGTCTCGCGAGGCGACCGCGCTGTAGTTGCTGCTGGTCCCCACGCTCCAACCGCGCTGCCAGAGCATCGCCCCGCAATCGCGCAATGCGTCGATCGAAGTTTCCAAACCGGTCAGCGGGTCGACCGTTGAATTGAGAGTTTCACTCGCCATGATCGGTTCAATTTATCACAGCTTACTACGGTTGCAACGCCGTGTGCCACTGCTTGAGAGCGGATTAGCATCATTCTTGAATGAACTCTCCACGCTCTCAAGCCGTGCTGTTGATGCGGCGTACACCTAACTATGCATCCGCACCACCTCTTCTCCCACGGCGACGATTTCGGCTTCGGCCGCGGATAGTTCGGCCAGCCGCCCGCGAACGGTCTGCTCGTCCTCGAACGTGCAGGCCAGTTTCACGTAGGCCATGTGGTGCCGGGCTTCGCTTTCGAACAAACTGCCAAAGAACTCAGCGAGTTCTTCGTCGTCAAGATGATCGCGCAGCAAGCCGAACCGTTCACAACTGCGGGCTTCGATCAGCGCGGCGACCAGCAACCGATCGACTGCCCGCTGCGGCTCGCCCTTGCGGATCAAGTCGTGCAGCCGCCGGCCATAGGCGCTGGGCTTCGTGCGGCGGAACCGCCAGCCGCGCCGCTTGATGATGTCGAGCACCATGTGAAAGTGCTCCAACTCTTCGCTAACGATTTCCGTCATCGCCCGGCACAGTTCTTCGTGCTCGACGTAGTAGAAGATCATATTCATCGCCACGCCGGCCGCCTTCTTTTCACAGTGGGCGTGGTCGACGAGAAGGTCTTCCAAGTTATCGCTGACGCGGGCGAGCCAGCCGGCCGACGATTCGCTGCTGAGGTTGAGCATGAAGCGGTTTTCGGTTTTCAGTGTTCGGTTTCCGGACGCTTCATCCAATTCTAAGGGAGTGATCGCGTGACCCATAGGGAATGTTCCCATTGACAACTGAAAACTGAAAACCGAAAACCGGAAACCATGATCCTGCTTTCCGTCAACAACATCCGCAAATATTACGGGCCGGAGCCTGTTCTCGACGGCGTCACCTTCGACGTCCGGCCGGGTGAGCGGATCGCGCTGGTCGGGCCGAACGGAACCGGCAAGACCACGCTGTTGAAAATCATTGCCGGTCGTGAGGAAGCCGACGCCGGCGAGGTAAATCTGCACGCGTCTGCCCGCATGGCCTATTTGGAGCAGCAACCCGAACTGACCGCCGGGCGGACGGTGATGCAAGTTGCCCGCGAAGGGCTGGCCGATTTGGAACAGCTTGCCCGCGACGCCAGCGACGTGGCCGATCAACTAGCGGCCGCCGATTCCGACGAGCAGCGTCAGCAACTCGGGCAGCGGTTCGACGAACTGCAACATGCGTTGCACCAGCGGGAAGCCTACCACATTGAACACCGCGTTCACGCCATCTTGCACGGCCTTGGTTTTGCCGAAGAAACGCACGGACAACCGGTCGAGCAACTCAGCGGCGGTCAGCAGAACCGCTTGATGCTCGCCAAGTTGCTGCTGACGGAAGCCGACTTGCTACTGCTCGACGAACCGTCGAATCACCTTGATATTCAAGCCACCGAATGGCTGGAAAATCACCTGGCCGCTTCTTCGCAAGCGATGCTGCTGGTCAGCCATGATCGGTATCTGCTCGACAAAGTGGCCAACCGCACGTTGGAGCTGTTTCGCGGCACCTCGGACGATTACACCGGAAACTTTTCGGCTTACTGGCGTCAGAAGGCCGAGCGGCTGGAAGTGCAGCGGCGAACGTACGAGAAGCAGCAAGAGGAAATCGAAAAGCTGAAAGAATTCGTGCGCCGCCACCATCACGGATTAAAGCACGCCCAGGCCGAAGACCGCCGCAAGAAGTTGGAACGCATCGTGCCGGTCGATTTGCCGCGCGAGATCGCCGCGCCGCCGATGGGCTTCCCGCCAGCATCGCGCAGCGGCGACGTGGTTCTGCGCGTTGAACACCTGGCGAAGCGCTACGACATGCCGCTGTTTGACGATCTCACTTTTCAAATCGAACGGGGCGAGCGGTGGGGCATCTTGGGGCCTAATGGTTCCGGGAAGACGACGCTTCTTCGCTGTTTGTTGGACCTCGTCACGCCGGACGACGGCCGGGTCATTTTCGGTACCGGTGTGCGGCCCGCCTACTTCGATCAGTTGCTGTCGTTCCCCGATTTGGAAACGCAAGTCGTTGAAGCCGTTCGACCCGATCACAAGGAGTTCAACGAACCGCAACGCCGCGACCTGCTCGCCCGCTTCGGTCTGACGGGCGACATCGTGTTTCAGAAGCTGTCGAGCCTCAGCGGCGGAGAGCGGAACCGGGCGGCCCTGGCCCGTTTGTCGGTCAGCGATGCCAACTTGTTGATCCTGGATGAACCGACGAATCACCTTGACCTGTGGGCCAGAGCGTCGCTGGAACAGTCGCTCAAGGCATTCGATGGGACGTTGATCTTTGTCAGCCACGATCGGTACTTCCTGAACCAGGTCGCTGATCATTTGTTAGTCGTCGAACCGGGGCGGTTCCGCGTCGTCGAAGGCAACTACGATTTCTACAAACACCTCGTCTCCGCCGGCCTCGCCCAAGGCGAAGCTATCGCTTCGCGCGAAGAGCCGCAGCAGCCCAAGCCCACCGCAACAGCGAACGCCAATACCAAGAACGAACAACAACCGAAGCGCCGTCGCAAATTCAAGTACCGCAAAGTGCCGGAGATCGAAGCCGAAATCTTGGAGCGCGAGACCAGCATCGAAGAGTTGCACACGCTGCTCGCCACCGAGGAAGTGCTTCGCGATGGCAATCGGGTGAAACAGATCAAAGCCGAAATCGACCAACACCAAACGGCCCTGCCCACCCTGTACGAACACTGGGAAGAGGCCGTTGAGTTAAACTGACGAATTGTTCTACAGACTCCATCAAGGTCAACGTCATGAACTTCCAAGACCGGCTTCAGCAAGCGATTCAGCAGGGCCAGAAGCGGGCTCAGGCGAAAGACCAGGCCGCTAAGGCGAAGGCGCTTTCGGCTGAAGAACTGAAGCGCCTGCACAACGAGCACCGCCTGGCGTTGAGCGACCACATCGAAAAATGCGTCGCCGCGATGGCCAACCAATTCCCCGGCTTCGAAGTCGAAACGCTGTACGGCGAAACCGGCTGGGGTGCCGCCGCCAAGCGCGACGATGCCGGCGCGCGGCGTGGCAGCGGGCGGTCGAATTTCTACAGCCGCTTGGAGGTTACCGTCCGCCCGGTCTCTTCGGCGTTCATCGTCGAGATCAACGCCAAAGGCACGATCCGTAACAAGGAAGTCTTCGCCCGCAAGCATTTCCAAAAGGTTGCGGACGTCGACGTCGAGCAGTTCAATGAACTCATCGACGCCTGGGTGCTCGAGTACGCCGAACTGTTCGCCGCCAATGGATCCTAAGAACAAGGTTGCATCATGAGCTATCGCGAACTGCGAATCATCACCGCAGCGCTGGCGGCAGTCGCTTTGTCGCTGATCGCTGGGCCCGCACTGTGCAGCGAAGTCTCCGTCACCGAAGATGAGAAGCAAATCGTCATCGCCACGGGACATTTGGAAGCGACCATCCGCAAGGAAGGATACGTCTCGGGCGTGGCGGGTGGTTCCTTCTTGGACAAAAAGACCGGTGCCCGCGATTTGGGTTTCGGGCTGGACATTGTCGATTGTATCATGGAGCCGGGCAGTGACGCCGACTATGCCGACAAGCTGCCTGACCACA
>CALBTA010000565.1 GCA_937967755.1 uncultured Planctomycetaceae bacterium
CTGCCGACAATACCTTTCCGACGAACGCTTCGCTCAACTTCTCACCACAAAGATCGCTGGTCGCCGAGCGGCCCACGAACTTCAGGCTGTTCGGAGCGACCGATTCGACCATGTCTCCCAAGCGGTATCGGGCGAAGCCGCCAGCGGTGGTGATGGCGACTTCGTATTGTTCACTCTCGTTCAAATCATCGACTAAATGAACGTCTCCAGCATCATCGATGAATTCCAGAAAGTGCGATGTGAGCGCGGCGACGGGAGCCGGCGCACCGAACAGCGGAATCGTCACGACCCCTTCAGTCGCCAGCAGGCCCTTGCCCTGGATCTCCACGCCCGGCAGTTGGTCTTCCAACCGGGTAACAAACCCGGCGGCGGAAGCGGATGTCCAACAACTGACTAGCGACAGGTTCGGCCAACACTCGGCCGGGCTTCGATTGGCCGGCAACTCTTCCAGCAACCGCGAAAGAAAACTCGGATGCCACACGGACATTAGCCGCAGGTCACGCCGGCGAAGCAGGTGCCGCATGGTTTCGCGGCGGCATGCTTCCATCGAGGCGCACGCGGCGACGCTGGCAGGAACAGCTGATATGGTTTGCAACACCCAGCGTTCAATGCGGCCGAGGTACTCCGCATCATCCACAACGCCGATGGGGACTCCACCTGCGGTGAACTGGCGCCCGCGAGCAAGCGGGCTGATCGCCCAATAGTGTGACCCGTCGAGCAAACCGGGCCGCGCCGAAAACAGATCATACATCCACGCGCCGATCGCCCGTTGGAACTCGCGTTTCAACTCGTCCGTATAGGGAATGAATTTCTTCGCGCCCGACGAGCCGCTGGTGGTTTCGAACATGACCACCGGATCGGTCGTCAAGACGTTTGGTTCGCCGGCAACCGTTGCCTCGACATACGGCTGCAAGTCGTCGTAGGTGACGAGCGGGACGTTTTGCTGAAACTGTTCGATCGAGTGGATGTCCGCATAGCCATGCTGGCGCCCGTACTGCGAAGCGGCGTTGCGTCGAAGAAACTTCAACAACAGATCATGTTGAACTTCGCGCGGATTGCGCAGCGCCGACTTCAACTCACGCCAGTGCCTGCGGCTGGCGTACTTCCAGGTTCGGTTGGCGATGCGGCGTTTTAACATCTGCTTGACGTAGCTCAACAGGCTTGGGAGACCGTCGTACCTTAGGTGAGTACTTCGCGGGCGGTTTGCTGGGCCAGCCCGCGGGTGTTGGTGATGGAGTACTCGGCGATGCAAACCAACTCATCGCCGTCGCGGTAGTTCGGGTTGCGGTCGACAAAAAACTGCACGTGCGAGTTACGCAGCTTGGCCGGCGAAGGGACTGCCAAATCGTCGCGCAGGCATTCGCGCGGGCGAGCGACGCGCACGACGCCGTCGTTGTATTCGCTGGGAAATTTCAGATCGCCCAAGGTGTCAATCACTTGCTGCTGGAACTTCGGCGTTGTCTGATCGAACCGCGGGTAGAACTCCCGATAGAACAGCGGCAAGTACAAGTACGTACGAAACCCGCTGCAAATCAGAAACCAGTACAGCGGCACGTCGGGCGTCTGCTTTTTCACGTTGGCCAGGTACCGGCCGAACGTCCGCACCAGTTCTTGCCCGCCCCAATAGTCGCGGTCGATGATTGTGTTTCCGCTGAACACGGCGCGAATCGGCCGGCCCGCGACGGAGATGTCGTACAGCATCATCGTCGTGAAGCCGCGCAATTGGCCCGCCACATCGGTCAAGAGCAGAATCGATTCCTTTTCGGATTGATCGTGATCGAAGATCGCGCGGTCGACGTGGTTATAGAACCGGCAGAACAATTCGTAGAGCGAGTCTTGCGTTTGCCGATCAACTTCCCGAGCAGGAATGACGTGGCCGCGCAGCCGGCCCGCTTTCGCGACGGGCATGGAGAACGCGATGGAAGAAACGCCGTCGAGGGAACTTGCTGGCAATGTTGTCAGGCTCATAGGTTCAAAACATTTTCTCGGTGCATCGCGGGTTCGTCTTGCGAGATATCGTCTCCCGCGGCGGCCCGCCGGCGAAGGCTGCGGATTTGCACGCCCAGCAGATCGGCCGCCGTGCTGTGAAACACCGGCCGGAATCGCCGCAGTTGCTCACCTTGGATCTTCAAAATGTCGACGTCTTGCTGGATCACACGCCGGCAATACCAGCGGGCGAACGGACCAACCAACCACGCCGGGGCGGGCAACCGCCAGGTGATTGCGGTCGTGACGTCAACGACGAATTCCTCGCGTTGCGTGCATTGCGAAGTAATCACAAACCCATGCACAACCTCTTCTCCTTCGCCGAAGAGGTAATCAACCCGCGTCATCGACGGGAGGATGAACCGATCAGTATGTGTCATCTTCGTTCCACGCGGGAAGAACAGCCGCGGCCCGATGCCGTCGAGCGGTTGTTCGTTGATGAACTCGGCCTCGACGCCGTCGGGGCGTGAACGAACGATTGTTTTGGTCTGTTGCTGCTTTTCGCCGCGAAACAACCCAGGGTGGACCATCAGTGTGTGCGGCACATCAAGAAAATTCTCCAAACAGGCATCGACGGGGGCTTCGAATCGGGTTTGCATAAAGAACGTTCGCCAGCCGGCTTCGCCGCAGTGTGGAAAGCGCGGTGGCGGATCGCGCGGCGCTTGCTCGCCGATCCAGACCCACAGTTGCTCGTCTTGTTCGGCAATCGGATGGGAACGAACCGTCTTGGGCGCGGGAAGCGGCTCGTCGCTGCACAAAGCGGGAACATCGACAACGTTCGCCAGCCCGTCGTATTTCCAACCGTGATAGGGGCATTGGATGCAATCGCCTGCAACGGTTCCCCGCGAAAGGGCCATGCCGCGGTGGGCACAGCGGTCGGTCAGGGCATGCGGCTGGCCGGCGGAATCACGGAACAGCACCAGCGTCTGGCCTTCCACGTCCCGGCGAATTTGCCGCCCGCGCAGCTCCCTGGCGGCGGCAGCGATATACCAGTATCCGGACAACGTGAGCATGAATTCGCTCTGGATGAAATGCTTCCGTACTTCGCGCAATCTTACCGCATTCGACGCCTAAGGGAAGAATGCGGTTGCCTCTCCCCCTTCAGGCGACAAATGTGCGCGGTGCGCTGCGCCGGTTGATTGCCCAATTTGCGGAACGTGGTATCGTAAGGGCAGAGCGTGGAGTTTCTTGACGAACGGACCGTTGATTTGGTGAAGACCAGTACCCTCGCCCACGGGGTTCGCCAGCGGCAGCCGCTGGCCCGGCTGCGCGAGGCGGCTGATGCGGTTGACCACTCGGCTTACCACGATCGCGACGGGCGAGAGATCGACACGTCGCGGCAGTTTGTTTGCCCCAGCGCGACGCCGCTGTACTACACGCCCATTTACAACGATCTGACCGATCAGCAGCGCCTGCGGTATAACCAGCTTTGCGGGCTGTCGTTCAATGAGTTGGTCACGCTGTTTGAATCGCAATTCGCGCAGCGGGTGTTGGCGGCTGTGCGAAACGATGCCGAGCGAGCAGGTGACGAGCCGCTGTTAGATTGCGTACAACAATTTATCGAAGAAGAAGAACATCACGCCCAAGCCTGGCAGCGTTTGTGCAAGCTGAGCGATCCGGTCCGCTACGCCGACACGACTTACGCCATCACCCGGCCTTCGCCCTTCGGCTTGCGGTTGATGTGTTTCATTGCCGCGCGGCCGCAGCGTTTTCCCGCAATTCTGTGGGTGATGTTGGCGTTGGAAGAGAAGGCGTTGAACGTCGCCCGCCGTTGCCTGCACATGCCGCGACACGAACTGGAACCAACCTACCGCGAAATGTATACCCAGCACGCCCATGACGAAGCCCGGCATGTGCAATTGGATTGGCATTTCATCGAACGGTATTACGATCGCCTGACGCCAAGCCGGCGACGCCGTACAGCGTGGTTGGTCGCGAAGTTGTTGGGGCAAATTTTTCTACGGCCAGCCCGGGCGGCAATTCGGGTGGTGGAATGTTGGTTGAGAGAGTTTCCGGAGTTGCAATCAAGGAAGCGTGAGATCGAGTCACAGTTGGCGGCATTGGTTGAGAGCAAAGACTACCACGAAATGATGTACTCCCGCCGGACGACGCCGATCTTGTTCTCGCTGTTTGACCGTTACCCCGAAATGAGGCGCATGGAACACGTGTTGTTGTGTTATGAGGCGAATACTACAGAAGATGGCGAAGGCTTTTTGAACAGAAGGCCGCGATGATCGCGAATAGAAGAATGAGCAGCAAGTCGTAGACTTCTTCGCGCCCTCTGCGGCCTTCTGTTTAACTCTTTCATACCTTCTGTGATTGCCCTTCAAGTTACCGCGATGCTTTCAACGTCCAAGAACTATCCAATTCCCGCTACGCTCAACATCGCGATCATCATTGCGCAGTTGTCGGCGCTGACGGGTGTTTTTATTGGCGCGTCGGTTGCCGAAACCTGGTGGCAGTTGTTGCTGCTGTGGGCGGCGATGGCAGTCTTGGGCAACTCGATTTACTCGATCATTCACGAAGCGGAGCACCGCTTGCTTCACCCGCGTCCACTGGTCAACGATGGGTTGGGCGTGGTCATGGCCCTTTTCTTTCCAGCCCCGTTTCATTTGATTCGGCAGGGGCATTTGGGGCATCACATGCGCAACCGCA
>CALBTA010000566.1 GCA_937967755.1 uncultured Planctomycetaceae bacterium
CCCGTGCCAATCGCTCGACACCACTGGCGTGGGGCAGTTGGTCGAGATGGGTTGCAGCAAAGGCCGTTCGACGAAGAACAAGTTGAAGCTAGGCATCTGCGGCGAGCACGGCGGCGACCCGTCGTCGATCCAGTTCTGCCACAAGGCCGGGCTGGATTACGTAAGCTGCTCGCCGTTCCGCGTCCCCATCGCCCGCCTGGCCGCCGCCCAAGCCGCTCTGTCGGATGGAAAGAAGTAGCACGCAGGGTGTGTCAAGCTCGCTAGTAAGATTCGTGCGTCAGCGCGGAGTGATGAAGTGCGCTTGGAATTCAGGAGCTCGCTATTCCCGCAAGGCGAGCGCAGACGCACCATGACCGAGCGCGCTGTTCGACTCACCCGACGATTCGTCAGTTCGTCAAGCCGTACCCGTTTGCCACCAGCTTTAGCTGGGGGATCGCGTCCTCAAGCAGAAGTTTTGAGCCGGCTTGAGCCGTGCTTCCCGACAACAGGCCGGCTGAAGCCCGGCTGATCAAGAGCGTTGTCAAACAAACCATCGGCTAAAGCCGGCGGCAAACGAGTTGGTGCATTGCTCGCACTTGATTTCAGGGGTAGGAAAGTCGTTATAGTGTTTGCATTTCCAGCAGTCTCACGACTTCTGCTACTCGGAAATTGCAACTCTACCCGCCCAGCCCTTTTAAGAAATCACCCAGTCCGTCGTCGTCTTCGTCGTCGGCCTCGGGCAGTGCGTCGTCCTCATCGGGCGCAGAGATGCCGATGAAGCTGCCTTCTTCACCCGCTTGATAGTTCAGCACGGCTGATTCGCTGTGCACGGTCGAATCGGCCGCTTCGCTTTCGATCGTCACCACGCCCGAATCGCTGGATGACTGCTCGGGCGCGGCGACCGGTGCGCCGGCGGGCGCTTCGCCGGGCGGAAAACTTTCGGGATCGGCCGCTTCGACTTCCACGCGGAAAGTCACCTTGCCGATCGTCAATGTGTCGCCCGTCGACAGGAATGTGTCTTGCTCGATCTTGTGTGAGTTGACCAGCGTGCCATTCACCGAACCCAGGTCGCGCACGGCAAGCTGCCCGTCGTAAACATACAACTCGCAATGCCGGCGGCTGACCATGCTATCGGGAACTTGCACATCGGCCTCGGTATTGCGGCCGATCACCGTCGGAAGTTTCGGCCGCACCACCACGGTTTTGCCGCCTTCGATCAAAACGAGTTGAGCATCCATAAGTCACACAACCTTCGAATGAAAGGAGAATTCCCTGATTTGCAATATAACACGAGGAGGCAACGCCAACACGGTACTGAGCGGCAAGGCGCTAGCCGCCGGTGGGCTAAGCCGCTGGTGAGCCAGATCTTACCGGCGGCTAGCGCCTTGCCGCTCAATTGCAGATCAATTTGTCGTGAATGCTCCGCCGCGCCAGGTCTTTGCCGGACGGTTTTTCACCACCCGGCAAACGTAACTACTTGCGCCGCAACCGTTTCGTTCGCCTCGTTGGTGAAATAATGAATTCGTCAAGAATCCGGCAAGAAAAGTGTACCACTCGCTTGACAGCGATCCGGATTTGTGCATACTATACATAAATTCACATTTCACCCAAGGAATGAGTCTCGGCGGCATCGGTGATTTGTGCCAGGCAGAACCTATCACGGGTACACCAGGCCCGGAGGGCCGGCATGTGTTAGCCTGGGGCGTCAGCCCCAGGAGGGGCGATATCCGAGAGGAGATGTGCCATGAACCAACTTGATCGAATGCCTTCAGACCTGGTGGTCCGTACTCCTTTGTTTGAACGTTGGTCTGGGAAAGCACGACCTGCATCGAACGGAGCGATTCACCACCACCCCCGGTTTTGCCGCACTTTGGTGAATTCTGGTCGCTGGCACGGGGCGGAGCAAATCACGTAAGTGGTTGTTAGTCCAGTATTTCGGGTGATTCCCGAAGCGATGAGGAATGACAAGAATTCACCACCGGCACCGCCAGGGTGCGGAAAGCGGTGAACCACCTAACCCCAAGGGCGGCAATGATTTAGTTGAAAATGAGCAATATCCGTGATGAATGTATTGGTGAATCGATCTTCGCTTGCGTAACGATTATGATATGAGAAAGAAGTTTCAGTAGTTTCCCACCCCCTCTA
Organism: uncultured Planctomycetaceae bacterium; assembly: GCA_937967755.1. Lineage (GTDB taxonomy): Bacteria > Planctomycetota > Planctomycetia > Pirellulales > Pirellulaceae > CALBTA01. Next base: position 2,125 of record CALBTA010000566.1, read on the forward strand.
GAAAGTCCCGCCATGTCGACCCATAACACCCGCCGCCGTTTTTTGAAGCAGTCCGCCGCGTTGGCTTCGGCCGCGTTTGCCGCGCCGTATATCATTCCCGGTACAGCGTTTGGGGCGAACGAAAAAATCGTCACCGGGCATATCGGCCTGGGCGGGCAAGGGAACGGCAACTTGGGTGGATTCGGCAGCCAGGTGGGCGCCGTCTGCGATGTGGACAAGCGCCGCATGGAAGGGGCGATGAAGAAAACCGGGGCCAAAGGGTATAGCGATTACCGCGAGCTGCTCGACCAGGAGGATCTCGACGCCGTGGTCGTTTCCACGCCTGACCATTGGCATGCGATCACCACCATCCACGCTTGCATGGCGGGCAAACATGTTTATTGCGAGAAGCCGCTGTCGCTGACGATCGAAGATGGCCGGGCGATGGTTGCCGCCGCGCGGAAGCACGAGCGGATCGTCCAGACCGGTTCGCAACAACGCAGCAGCAGCAACTTCCGCCAGGCGTGCGAGTACGTTCGCAGCGGGCGGATCGGAAAGTTGGAAAAGGTACTGGTCGGCATTGCAGGCGCAAACCACCCCGGCAAGCTGCCGCCTGATAGCGACCCGCCATCGTATTTGGATTACGATTTCTGGCTCGGCCCGGCCAAGGAGATGCCTTACAACGAGAAGCGCGTGCATTACAACTTCCGCTTCTGGTGGGATTACTCTGGCGGGCAGATGACTAACTGGGGTGCCCACCACATCGACATCGGGCATTGGGGAATCGGTTGCGACGACAGCGGCCCTTTGGAAGTTTGGGCCGAGTCGGTTTCGTTCAACCCCAACAAGTTCCACGAAGTGACCGAGAAATGCCGGGTGGTGATGAAGTACGCTGATGACGTAACGATGATCGTTGGCCAGGGTGAGCGTGATGTTCCCGGCGGCACGACATTCATCGGCAGCGAAGGCAAGATTCACGTCAACCGCGGCAAGTTGTCGAGCGACCCGGCCGATATCCTGAAAGAGCCGCTGAAGGATAGCGATGTTCACCTTCACCCTAGCGGCAGCCACAAAGGCAACTTCATCGACTGCATCAAGAGCGGCGCACTGCCGATCTGCGATGTCGAAATCGGCCACCGCAGCGCCACCGCTTGCCACCTGGCGAACATCGCCTGCCGAACCGGCGAGCGGTTCAAGTGGGACCCAGAAAAAGAAGAACTAACCGGCCCCGAAGCCGCCGCCGCAATGGTCACGAGAGAATACCGCAAGCCTTGGGTTTTGCCGAAGGTTTAAGTTCACATTTGGTGTGCGAAACGTGCATCGGTAGATTTGCCTTGAGAGCGAGCTATTACGTAGAATTCGTTGTATCGCAGTACGCAGATTTAGGATTCCTGGAATGTCCGATCCAACATTGCAACAACGTGTCGAATTGCTCGAGAAACAGATGGCTGAGTTGCGCGCCGAACTTCGGCTCGCCAAAGGCAAGCGTGTCAAGGATTGGCGGCGGACAATCGGGGCTTTCACCGACGACGAGGGCATGAAGGAAGTCTTCCAGGAAGCATTGCGCCTGCGCGAAGAAGATCGCCAAAAAGTCCTTGGAGCCGAGGATAACGGAAAATGATATTGATTGACACCGACCATTTTTCGGTGTTGTCCGACAGTAGACATGCCTAGCAACCACATGTTTGCCACCGGCTTTTAGCCGGTGGTCACGGGGCAGCAGTCGCGCGTTGTTAGCCGGGCTTCAGCCGGCTTTTTTTCGAGAAGTCCGGCTAAAGCCGGCTGCTTGAACGAGGATAGTCGATCACCACCAGCTTAAAGCTGGTGGCAAACAAAATCGCGGTGGAGTTGATCGCTGCATTGACTAGGAATGCCTGCGAACCGAATCGGCGAATTTGCGGGATTTTCAGCGAGTGCCGGAATTGCGCGTGGAAGACTGGTTGAATTGAGCAATACGAGAGCGCGGGAACATGACGAGCACACGGGCGACCGCAACTTTTGTACTGCTTTTGCTTGCAATTGGCTCCAATCCATCTGTCGCCCAAGAACAAACCGACGATACCGCCGCGATCCTCGCCCTGACGGAACTCGGAGGGCAGATGCAGTTGAATCAGGGTCGGGTGATTGGGTTGACGCTCGAGGGAGATGAAATCGACGACGAAGCGATGCGGCAACTGGAAGGGCTTGGCCGCTTGCAATCGCTGACATTGAAGAATACGCGCGTGACGGGTGAAGGCCTGAAGCACTTGCAGGAGCTGACGCTGCTGGGCGCGATTTCAATCTATTACACACCGCTTTCGGATCGAGACATCGACGAGTTGGTTGCGCTTAAAAGTGTCGTCAACTATACGCTGCATGGCACGAAGATTTCGGGCATGGGGAAGCAGCGGATGGATGACAAGCTGGCCCAGGCGCGGAGCGACGCCACGGTCGTTCTGCACTTCGGCGGGTTCTTAGGCGTAACCGGCAGCCTCGGCGAAGAGCGCTGCCTGCTATCGCTGGTGATGCCCGACAGCGCCGCCGCCAAAGCTGGCATGCAAGTGGGCGACATCATCGTGAAGTTCGACGGCCGTGATGTTGAGGATTTCCCCGCGCTCGCCCGAGCGGTTCGCCTCACTCCGCCAGAACAAGCGGTGCCGGTCAAGATCGAACGCGGCGGTCAA
>CALBTA010000567.1 GCA_937967755.1 uncultured Planctomycetaceae bacterium
CGTTCGGCCCGATGAAGCCGATCGGATCGTCGCTGGCGAGGTTGACCTCGATATCGCGAATGGCGAACAGCTCGCCGTATTTTTTGGTTAGGTCGTGGGTTTCGATCACTTGCTTGCTCGGTCTCGGGAAAGTTCTACGACCATCGTAGCAGGCACACTCCGTGTGCCGTAGCCTGCCAGCGAGTTGATGACGGCGGACGGCACACCGAGTGTGCCTGCTACTTTGTGGGATAAACGATGCGATAAAAGGTCCAGTGCCGGTCGCTTTCGGTGGAGCGATCTTCGCCTCCCAAGTTCAGGCGGGCGGCGGGTTGCTCGGCGGCACCCAACAGCACGGCCCTGTCGGCATGGAGCATGTGGCTGGTGTCAAGGTATCCGTAGTAGCGGTTCAGCAATTCGGTATGCGACCGCCCGCCGGCCAACTCGTGAAACATCATCATGCGGGCGATCTTCGGCACGTCACCGCGCATCGCCTGATCCCACCGGCCCGATTGCTGGCGGGAGTCCAACGTCCGTTCGGATAATACCCAGGCGGAATTTTGAGGCGCAGCGACGTCGCTTAAGTGAATCCGCTGTCCCGGTTCCAGATCACCCAAGCGGAACACCCAGCGGTCGTGAAACAACAGGCAGTTGGTCAGGCGAACATCGAGCGGGTTTTCGAACTCGCCTTGCAAAGGCTTGCGGTCGACAACCTTCAGGTTACTGGCCGGAAGCTCTTGCACCTGCGACCACCAGCGGGCAGCGAGTTGCCGCGACCCGCCCGCGGCGATGGGCAGTTTTTCAATCTCAATCGCAGCGGAAAGGCGATCGGACCTTTCCAGCAGATACTCGCTGCCGCCGTTGTCGATGCGCGAGTCGCGGTTCATTCCACCTAGCGATTCACCCGGTATCCCCTGCCAGGTGAGCAGCGTGCCAGTGTTGTCTTTTTGGAGTTCGATTGCGGGCTGTTGCTGAAGCGAAGCATCTAGGAGAGCATTCGCGGGCGAGTACAAATGGACCCATGAGGTGCCCCGCAACTGCGACGTACGGACATCTATGTCGACAATGTCGATTTGGTTCACACGCAGCGAATCGCCCCGGGCGGACCCCGCCAGCCACCATGTGAGCACGCACATGCCGGCGATGATCGCTCCCGAGGTGAGCCACGTGAGTTCCCGCCGCCGAAAGACATAGCTGACGAGCCAGTAGTCGACCGGGCCGATGACTAGGATGTAGCCGACGACCAGTGCCGCAACCCAGGAAAAGTTGACGAGTGTCACGTCGTCGAAGACCTCGAGCGCCGCGCGAAGCTGGCCTGCCAGATCGGTGAAACCCAAGTGGGCCGTTTCTCCGCTGTTTCGCCCCGTGGCGACCGCGGGCGTTTCGCTGAGCGTGATTTCCATCACCTTGGCCAACAGCCGGCTTTGCCCCGGCCAATCGGCGATGGGGTCGGTCTCAAGGTCTAGGCCGATGTAGACCACCTGGCCGAGACCGTATGCCGAACGCACGACAATCGGCTGGTCGCTTCGGCCCCACAGCAACACCTCGCCTTCGACATCACCAAGCTGCGAATATAGAGGCGGAGGGCGCGGAAGCCCGTCTTCGTCTTCGCTCAACCGCTGCTTGGCTTCGGCGAAGGTTTCGATGGACGTGGTTTCGCGAAGCGGAAGTGTGCGTACGAATCGGCCGGGTGCCAACGGCGCGGCGAAACTGGTCGACGCCAAGAACGCTTCGCCTTGGGCACCGACGGTCAACACAACGCGCCCGCCCATCCGCACCCAGTGCAGCAGTGCCGCGGCCTGGCTGTCGGCGAGTTCGCGGTACAACTCGGTTTGTGACGACGTCAGAACCAGCATGTCAACGCTGTCGTAACCCAACCAGTGCGAAGGAAGTTCGCTGACGTTTTCGAGTTGTGAACCGATCAACTCCTCACCATCGGGCCGAGAGATGTGACGCAGGGCGTCGCGAAGGCCGATTTCGGAACCGACGATCAGCACGCGTTGCTGCGTCGCGAGCACCGCGGGGTAGAGCGGCACTTCAACCGTTGCGCCCCCCGTCTCGCCTGATGGGGTGGCGGTGATGCGAAGCGAACTTTTCTGCCGCCCGATGCGGACCAACGCCGTGATTGTTTCGGAGTTGCCCGATGCCATTTCCACTCCGGCGAGCGGCCCGCCGGTGTAGGTCGACCACAAGTCGTCGCTGTCGCGGACGCTAACTCTTACGTCGCCCTCCCAGGGCTTTTGATCGGCCTGGAGCGTGAAGGTCACCGGCACCCATCGCCCCAGTTGGTACTCGCCAGAGAGGCCGACTTCCACATCGCGAAATTGCAATTCGGCCGCAGCGCAGGCGGCGCTGAAGAAGACCGTAACCAGGGCCGCCAATGAGATTCGAATTGCAGGCCGAATTGCCATATTGCTAAATGCAGTGCCCCGTTTATCTGAACGGGCCGGATGGGTGATTGGTTCGCTGGTGTTCGCGGTTACTTAGGATACATTGGCCTTGATGATGCGACGACCGGGGCGCGGACCGAAACTTGTTTGTTACTCGGGGGTTACAACGTTTAGCGTTGCTTTGCAACCCGGCAGTGTGTTTAATCAAGGTGAGCAAGAGGTTCGGGGCCAGCGGAACTCCTGAAAGGAAATCTTCATCATGAGCCAGTTCATTCAACTCCCCACCCGCCGCTGTTTTGTGCAAGGGGCGATGGTCTCTGCCGCGGCGATGTCGCTGCCGATGTTTTCGACCCGTGGATCGTTCGCCGAAGAACTAACCCGCACGCCGGCCCAAACCGAAGGGCCGTTCTACCCGGATCGCATGCCGCTGGATACCGATAACGATCTGCTGGTGATCAACGATAGCATCACACCGGCGGTGGGGACGATTACGTACCTCAGCGGGCGAGTCCTTTCGACCGCGGGCCAGCCGGTTCGCAACGCCCAGGTCGAAATCTGGCAAGTCGATTCCAAAGGGGTCTACATCCACTCGCGCGACGCAGCGCGCGGCGGGCAAGATAGAAACTTCCAAGGCTTTGGTCGGTTCTTAACGAACGCCAAGGGCGAATACTTCTTCCGCACGATCAAACCGGTTGCCTACGGCCCGCGCACGCCGCACATTCACTTCGCGGTTTACCAAGGTGGCAAACGCACGCTGACGACGCAGTTGTACATTCGTGGTGAGAAGCAGAATCAGCGGGACGGAATCTTCAGCCGCGTTCGTGATCCCAAGTTGGTCGAACTCCTAACGGCCGAATTCACGCCGATCAAGAATTCCCGCATCGGTGAGTTGGCCTGCAATTGGGATATCATCGTGGGGCGAACGCCGGAGCAGTCGTAGTACTCGGGCCTGTGCCTTGAAGTGCGAACAACCGTAGCGATGTTTCACTCACCCTGGCGGATCGCTTCGCGGGCTTCGAACGCTTCTTGATAAGCCTCTTCCAACTCCGCCCTGCGCGCTGCGGTCTCAGGCAGTTCGTACAACTTGGCCCAGTCTTGATACTTTTGCCGATCCTCGTCCGATTCGCTTGCTAGATCGCGAACTTCCAAACACTTCGGGCAAGTCGGTACCATGTGGCCACCGAGCGATTCGATGTACTCTTGCGGATTCTGACCGTTGGGAATCGGACTCCAGGTGAACTCGCCCGACGCGTCGACTGAAACCAACACATCGCGGTGGATGAATAGGTGCGGCTGGTTGCCGTTGCGCCCCGGGCAATCCGGATTTTGGCAGGCGTAGGCCGGGTAGCAAATCTCGCCGG
>CALBTA010000568.1 GCA_937967755.1 uncultured Planctomycetaceae bacterium
GCCCCCCCAATCGCCCCCGGCGGTCGGCGCAGCGCCAAATTGTGTCCCTCCGCCCCCATACACGCCGCCAGCTGTGTAAGACGTGTTCACAACCGGCGCAGTCGTCGCGGGCTGCGCCCAACTTGCCGTTTGCACGCCGTAGTTGTTGTATGGGCTGGCCGCATACTGTGTCGCCGAAGGCACAGGGCGATAGGCCGCAATCGGCGTGACGCTGCTGGCCGATGGGTAGTACGTCACCAGCGACGGGCGGTACGTTCCAATCACTTGGGCCTGCGAAAGCGAAGCAGTGCAAGTAGCGATGGCAACCGCGGCAAGCGTTGTAAAAATGAGAGTTCGGTAAGTCATGGCGTCCTTCCTTTTGTGTTTGGGGGGAACTTCCTGTCGTGCCTCTCTCCTTGATAGGCAGTGGAAGTATTTTGCAACGCGCGTGCCAAGGGGCAATTGCGCTTGTTGATTTTTCAGGTCGTGTCGCTGACAGCATTGCGCGCATTGTTCAGCAACCTGTTCCCGCTGAACAACTTACCGGGTGGCATTCACCGCCTGCACAGCGACGCATCGTCAAATTGCTATCAACTGGTCAGTGCGCAGAATCGAATTCAGGCGCGCTGTGGTTGTTCTCAATCTGACAACACTGGTCTCACTTCGATCACAGGTTGGCCACTACCGGTCGCCGCAGACGGCTGGGCAGACCTTGACGGTTGTGTCGGCCAAACGCAGCGCACCGCTTGAAACTCAATCGCGTTGCGCAAGCGCAGGCATTGCAACGATGGCTAGCTTTCGCTGTGGTACGATGTTCGAAGAGAGAGAACGCGTACTTACGCTCTACAACCCTTGGCAGTCAAGAACGGTTTAATAGCTTCGCCGCCAACGATTAGGCGAACAGTTCACGGGGAGTGATCGAAACGTCCGGAAACGCCGCGATGGCAAGCGGAGCATCGGGATCGCTATGGCGGCGCACTTCTTGATAACCCTCGTCCGAAGGTCCGGTGTACACTTCAATCACCTGCTCGTCCGGAACGACAATCCAAAACTCCGGCACACCCGCTTCGGCATAGACAGCCCCTTTTTCGCGGTCGAGTTCACGTGACGTGATGGCAACCTCGATGATGAATTCAGCGGAGCCGGGGTGCGAGTCTTCGAAATCTTCATCCGAACCCGCCACGATCGCCAGGTCAGGTTCTGGTTCCGAGTCAGCGAACGTTAGCGGTTCTTCCTTGCGAACGTGGTATCCGCTCCACGATCGCTGGCTTAGCCATTTAAACAGGCGCCGTACGACAATCACATGGCTGGGCGAACGGGTCATCTTTTCAATTACAACTCCACGCAAGAGTTCCGTTGATTCCTGCACGACACCCGATGCCGAGAGGCGGTGGTATTGCTCCACGCTCATCGGCATGACCATGTCGCGAACCGCCGGTTTTTCGAGGATTTGAATCATGGTACGCGCAAGCTCCGCAGCTTTTCCTTCTACGTTGGAGTTTTATCTCTTCATTCATTATACCATCGTCAATCGTTGCGGGGTAACCGACATAAGCGACGCAGAGCGTCGGGGCATGGCGCTCCCACGCAGAGCGTGGGAGCGAGTCCTTGCGAATTGTCCCATACAAGCCGGTCTACATCACCGCCGAATCTTCACTCGGCAGATTCGGGAAGACGGGCCGCGGGATGTCGATGGCGTTGTCGGCGTTCATCTCGCCCGACTTGTAGCGGGCCCAATAGTCGTTCAGCGCCCGCTTCACTTTCCCGGAGAGCAAGACGCATCCCAAAATATTCGGGAAGGCCATGCAGAGGATCATGATGTCGGTGAACGTCAGTACCGCACCGAGGTTGACGACCGAACCGATGAACACACAGACCAGAAACAGCAGCTTGAAAACCAGCCCGCTGCGGCGGCCGAACAAAAACTCCCATGCCTTCAGCCCATAGTAGCTCCAGCTAATCATCGTGCTGAAGGCGAACAGGAACACCGCGACGCTCAGCACGTAGGGGAACCAACGCAGCACGCTGCCGAAAGCCTGGCTGGTCAGCGCCGCCCCTTCGATGCCCTCCATCGCCGGGTTCGTCGTGACGCCGGTGATCAGCACGACCAACGCGGTCATCAGGCAGATCACGATGGTATCGATGAACGGGCCGAGCAGCGCCACGATCCCTTCGCGGACCGGCTCTTTCGTTTTCGCGGCCGCGTGCGCAATCGCAGCGGAACCGACGCCGGCTTCGTTCGAGAAGACCGCCCGTTGCACGCCGATCACCAGCACGCCGACCAAACCGCCGAAGCCGGCTTTGAGCGAGAACGCTTCGGTCACAATTTGGCTCAGCAGCGCGGGCACGAGCGACGCGTTGGAAATGATTACAAACAACGACGCGACGATATAGATGCCGCACATCAGCGGGACAATCCGGCTGGTCGCTTTACCGATGCGCTTGATGCCGCCGATGATCACCGCTCCGACCAATCCGGCCAGCAGCAGCCCGTAAATCCACGCGAAGCCGGTCACATCAATGCCGGTCGCGTCGGTCACGGTCGCGGCGATCAGGCCGAACGATTGATTGGCTTGAAACATGTTCCCGCCGCCCAGGCAACCGCCGATACACAACAGGGCGAACATGAAACCGAGCACCTTGCCCAACGGCCCTAAGCGCATTTCCTTCAGGCCGTCGTTGAGGTAAATCATCGGCCCGCCGGTGACGGTGCCGTCTTTGTCGACGCGGCGGTACATTTGGGCCAGCGTGCATTCGACAAACTTGCTGGTCATGCCGAAAAACCCGGCCAGCAGCATCCAGAAGACCGCGCCGGCTCCGCCCATCGTGACCGCGATCGTCACACCGGCGATGTTGCCCAAACCAACGGTTGCCGAAAGCGCGGAAGTCAGGGCCTGAAAATGCGTCACCTCGCCCTTCTCTTTTGGGTTATCGAATTTTCCACGGACAACATCCAGCGCGTGGCGAAATGCCCGCAGATTGATGAAGCCCATCCGCAGCGTGAAGAACAACGCCCCGGCAATCAGCCACATCACGATCAGCGGCATGCCAGTTCCGAAATCAAAGAACAAAATCCCGGCTGAAAATTCAACCAGCCGCGAGAACATGTTGTCGAGTGCTTGGATCATGGTCAATTCCCCTTGTGGAACGGAAGTTTGAACTGAAACGTAGGGGCTTCTAGCCACCGCATCGTCGCTCTTCGCTCCTCGAAAGGCACTTTGCTTGCGGTGCGAATAGCAACAATCGGATCGTCAATTCACCTACGCGGTGGCGGGATGGTTGTTACAACTTTTATTCAGCCTTGAGCCCCGTTGGCGCAGCCAAACGACTTCGCGCACAGGTGCGTACCAACTACATGGCCAAAGAAGGTAACGCAGCCGACAAGCAATCCGACTACTCCGCTTCCACCGCGCACCCGAATCCACCGCCGCCCGGGGTTGAATTGGTTAGCACGTCGCCGGGTTGGACTTCGATTTGTGCCTTGGCGGGCAGCGCAATCTCCTCATCGCTGCCGGCGCGTTGGAGTGTATTGACGCCCAGCGCCCCCGGCGATCCTCCTTCCAGTCCAAACGGCGCGTATGGCCCGCGGCGTTCGGTCAGCAGCGAAACTTTTAGCGGCCGCAGGAATTCGATCTGGCGAATGATGCCGTCGCCGCCGTGGCGTTTGCCCGCGCCGCCGGAGCCGCGGCGGACGCGGAACGCCCGAATGCGAACCGGGTAGCGATGTTCGATCACCTCGGGGTCGGTCAGCCGGGTGTTGGTCATGTGAGTATGCACCGCGCTGGCCCCGTCGGCGTCGGCCGTCGCCCCGCTGCCACCGCCAATCGTCTCGTAGTAACCGAACGTGTCGTCGCCAAAGGTGAAGTTGTTCATCGTACCTTGACTGGCGGCGGCCAACCCTAAAGCACCAAACAACACGTCAACCACCCGCGACGAAGTTTCCACGTTACCGCCCACCACCGCGGCGCAGCGCGACGGGTCTTCGTGAGCCGGCGGGTTCAACAGGCACTCGGGCAGAATGATCTCCACCGGGCTAAGCACGCCGCCGTTGAGCGGAATGTCTTCGGCCAGCAAACAGCGGAACGTATACATCACAGCCGCGGTGACGATGCCCCGGTTGGCATTCAGGTTGCCGTCGATCACCGGCCCCGTGCCGGTAAAGTCAACAACGGCCGCATCGCCGGTGATCGTAATCTGCACACAAACCGGCGAGCCGTCGTCCAGGTGGTCGGTGAACTGGTAAACACCATCAGGCATGACAGCCAGCGCCAGCCGCACTTTGTCCGCCGCGGCCTGCTGAATGTGGTCCATGTAGGCGTGGACAACCGGCAGCGCGTAACTGGCAACCAGTTCACCCAACAGAGCAGCTCCGCGATGGTTGGCGGCCACCTGCGCGGCGATGTCGGCCATGTTCTCATCAACCGCCCGCGTCGGGTGTTGCGCATCGAGCAGCAACCGCCGCAGCGCCGCTTCGCGGGACTCGCCAGCGTCCATCAGTTTGAAGCCCTGAATCAACACCCCTTCGTCGGCAAGCGTCTTCGACATCGGCGGCAAACTGCCGGGTGTGATGCCGCCGATTTCCGCATGGTGGGCACGGCTGGCGGAAAAGAAGATCAATTTGCCGGTCGCGGTATCATGAATTGGCGTAACGACTGTCACATCGGGCAAATGCGAACCGCCGCGGAACGGGTCGTTCGTGACGAACACATCGCCCGGTTGCATGTTGGGGTTGTCGCTTAGAATCGAACGCACGGTTTCCCCCATCGCGCCCAAGTGGACCGGCACGTGCGGAGCGTTGGCGACCAACTCTCCAGCGGGTGAAAAGATCGCGCAGCTAAAGTCGAGCCGCTCCTTCACGTTGGTCGAAAACGCGGTCCGCCGCAGCGTCGTACCCATCTGCTCGGCGATGGACGCGAATTGATTGTTGAACACTTCCAGCATCACCGGGTCGGCTTCGCTGGAAATCGATCGCGACTTCTCTTCGCCCACGTCGCGAATCAGCAGTTCGCCCCGCTCGGTCACTTCGGCTGTAAAGCCTGGTTCAATGACGATGGTGGAAGTCACTTCGCATACAATCGCCGGGCCGACTAGCTGATCGCCGGCGTGCAGATCCTCGCGCTGGAAGATGCCTGTCTCGTGATGCGCACCGTCGAACCAGACTTGTTTCGTCGAACCCGGCACGGCTTCGCGCGCGACGACTTTTTGCGCGGCAACCGCCGCTCGCCGGCTTCGCCCCACAACTTCCACCCGCGCCGCGACAACCTCCACCGACTGACCTTTGCGAACGAACCCAAATAATTGCTGGTGCAATTTTTCAAATGCAACAACATAGTCACCGTCATCGGGCTGCGGCACGTCGATGGCAGCTTCCGCACCAAAGTAGCGCATGTCCAACGTGCGGCGCGCGCGTTCGATCTGATCTTTCGCGACGCCTTGCTGCAAAACCTCGGCTGTCGCTTGTTGTTCCAATTCGGCGAAGACGCTTTCCAGCTTCGTGGCATTGGCCCGGTTGTACTCTTCCAAGACGCTCGATTGGGCGAAGCGGCGGGTGTCGGCTAGGCCGATGCCGTAGGCGCTCAAGATTCCCGCCCAAGGGTGAACGAGAATGTTCTTGATGCCCAATTCCCGCGAGATCGCGCACGCATGCTGTGCACCCGCCCCGCCGAACGTGACCAGCAAGTGGTCTTGCGGGGCATACCCTTTGGCGAGGGACATGTTGCGGATGGCCCGCACCATATTGGCGTTGGCGATGCGGATGAAGCCTTCGGCAAGTTCGCTGGGCGTATAGTTCGACGGCGGGCCGAGCTGCCGGCAAAGCTGTGTGAGTTTCTTCTCGACCGCTTTCCGGTCCAGCGGAAAGGGAAAATGTTCTGGCAGGATTCTTCCCAACTGCAGGTTCATGTCGGTCACAGTCAGCGGGCCGCCGCGACCATAGCAAGCCGGTCCCGGGTCCGCCCCGGCGCTGGCGGGGCCGACGGTCAACTTCACCCCATCGAACCGGCAGATGCTTCCGCCGCCCGCCGCAACGGTTTCAATTGCCAACATCGGAGCGACGATCCGCACACCCGCCTTCATTGTTTCATACTCGCGGGCGAACTCGCCATCGAAGCGGGCAACGTCAGTGCTGGTCCCGCCCATGGCGAAGCCGATCGACTTGGAAAAACCGGCCCCCTGCGCGACACCCGACAACCCGATCACCCCGCCCGCCGGCCCGGAAAGCACGCTGTCTTTTCCTGAAAAGTGATCGGCATCGATCAACCCGCCGGAGGAGGTCATGAGTTTCAGATCGCAGCCGGCCAGCGCTTCGCGCAACTCGGCAATGTATTGGCGAAGCACCGGATTGAGATACGCATCGACGACGGTCGTATCGCCCCGCGCGACGATCTTGATCGATGGGGCGATGCGGCTGGACGTGCTGATTTCGGTAAAGCCGGCCTCACGGGCGATGCGCTCGACGGTTTGCTCATGCCGGGGATGGGCGTAAGCATGCAGCAGGCAGATCGCCAACGACTCGACGCCTGTTTGTTTCAGTTCGGTTAGTTGCTGTTGAACGAGCTGCTCATCCGGTGCTTGCAGAACCGTTCCATCGGCGGCGATTCGTTCGTTGACTTCAACGACTTTTTCGTAGAGCGGCTGCCGCTTTTCAATGGCGATGTCGAACAACCGCGGGCGATCTTGGTACCCAATCTCCAGCACGTCGGCAAAGCCGCGAGTTGTGACCAACGCGCTACGCGCGCCGCTGCGCGTGAGCAGGGCGTTGGTTCCTTTCGTCGTGCCGAGGCGAACCGTACAAGGCGGGATTGCGTCTTGCAGGCCAATTCCCAATAGATAGCGAATGCCCGAAATCGGCGCCGCTTCGCCAGAGTGCAACTGGTAACCCGCGCCTTCGTCGGCGAAATCTGGAAGCGGGCTTTCGAGCGTGAATGACCCTTGCGCACAGTCGAAGGCGATCACCCGCCCGCGGTACGATTTTCCCGAAGCCGCGTCGGAGATACCGACTTCGTACCCCAGCCAGAAATCAGGCGGATCACCCTGCCGCAGTGGGTCAACGAATTCGCTATCCCCAACGCGCCGCTGAAGCGAACCAATCGTAACGCCACTGCTAAGCAACTTGTGCGAAGCGAACCGCCCGTCGGCAAAGCGAACCAGGCAATCGGTAAACGTGCCACCGACGTCGATTGAAAATTCCGGCCGCTCCGCGTCGCTCATTGCTCCACTTTCAGCGAGCCGAATTCGCTTGAGGTGCCTTTGACGTAGAAGCCGAGGTAGCGAATTTCTTTTAGGTCAGCCGGTAGCGATGCCTTGATTTGCTTGCCGTTGATGGTGGCGTTGATCGTTCTCTTTTGAACGTCTACCGTGGCGTGCAGTTCGAATGTGTCGAGCGGTTGGAAATCGCCGGCGGCCTTGCCCAGCGAACCGACGGCTCCCCAATCGCCGGTGAAGGCGACGTGCTGGCCCATTCCGATGGCCGTGCCCATCTTCACCGTCGCCGCGTTGGTTGGTTCAGTTCCGAAGGCGAGTGCCGCGTTGCGGGTGTTGGAATCCTTCGCCGTGCTGCGATAGGTCAATTGGACGGTTGCCTTCTGTGTGATCGGCGTTTCCAATTTCCGCAGGGCGAGGCATTCACCGGTGGCGGTCAGCGCGATGCCATCATCGGTCTCGGTCGCCGTGCCCCCTTTGATCACGTCGAAGCTGCGGGTTTGATCTTTTCCGTCAGGTAGCGGCGCCGCTGGCGTGCGATTCTTACGCGGCTTGCGGGTTTCGTTCTTCCACCAATCAGGGCCTTCCTTCAACACGGCCGCGTCATAGGCGATGAGCTGCTCTTTGAGCTTCGCGAACAACTCTGGCTGCGACTGGGATTGCTCCTTTTCCTCTTGGGGGTCTGCTTCAATGTTGTACAGTTCGAAATGGGTCAGGTCGTCGGAGCCGATGATCTTCCAATCGCCAACGCGCAGGGCGACCCTTTGTTGGTCGGGGGCCAGGTGATTTCGCCAATAGAGCGGTTGCTTACGCTCAATCGGCTTGTCGGCAAACAGCGGCATCATGCTGGCACCGTCAATCGTGCGGTCGGTGGGCAGCGGAATTTCCATCACATCGCAGATGGTTGTGAATACGTCGCTGCCGATCACCGGTTCGCCGCTTTCGGTCCCGGGCTTCACCTTGCCCGGCCAGCGGATGATGCCCGGCACGCGAATACCCCCTTCGTAGGTATGCCGTTTGCGGCCACGCAAGCCGCCGGTCGAACCGCGGGTGCGGCCCTTGGTGCCGTTGCCTTCGGGGCCGTTGTCGGAAGTGAACATGACGAAGGTGTCATCGCGAAAGCCAAGGTCAGCGAGCGCCGTGGTCAGCTTGCCGAAGGCCGCATCGAGCTGCGTGATGTTGCCGTGATGTTGCCGCAAGCCTTCGTCTTCCAGATCGGCGTAAGGTTCCATGAATTCCGACGCTGATTCAATCGGCAGGTGCGGTTCGTGCGTCCAAACGGTGATGAAGAATGGCGTCTTCGCATCGGGCCGCTTCTTCAACCAGTCGATGGCCTCATCGACGGCGATGTGGGAACTTGGCCCTTGCATTTTGCCCAGCGCTTTGCCGTTGCGGACGAAGTTCGTTGGGTTCAAATGATGCGGGGCGGCGTTGTTTTGCGTCGCCAGCCAATGATCGTAACCGTGGTCATCGGGCTGCGGTTGCTGGTCGCTATTGAAATGCCCGTTCAAATGCCACTTGCCGGCGTGGCAAGTATCGTAGCCGCGCTGTTGCAGCAGCTTCGCGATGGTAATTTCGCTTTCGCGCAGATGCACGCTGCTGCCGCCGGGAATCCAACGCCAAACCCCGTTGCGGTACGGCGTCCGCCCGGTGAGAATCGCCGCCCGCGATGGCGAACAAACCGAGCAAGCCGCATAGCACTGCGTCAGGCGGACGCCCTCTTTCGCAAACGCATCCAAGTGCGGCGTTTGAATTCGCGGATGCCCATAACACCCCAAATCGCCCCAACCGAGATCATCGGTGAGGAAGATGACGAAGTTGGGCTGTTCGGTTTCAGCAGCCAGAGATATCGTTGCCAACGCGGGAACAAGCAGTAAGCAGGCGAAGAGGGCATACTTCATGACGTGATCCAAAAGAGTGCGGCTTGCAGAACTCATCATTCTAGCTCAGCGCGCTGGGCTTCGCGACAGTCGCCAGCGAATCGCCGGAACTATTCGGAATCACCCATCGCAGCCAGCAGACCAATTGCTTCGGCGGACAACGCGCCGTCGTAGATGCGAACGTCGTCCAGCACTCCTTGAAAGAGGTTGATTGTCCCCCGGTTGGTGACCACTTTGCCAATCAGCAACCTTTCTGGACCGCTCACGGTGGCTTGGGACTTCGCTTTCTGGACTTGATCCATCACCCTCTTGCCATTGAGCCAGGCTTCGATGGCGTGGCCGCGGCGAACCAACACCATGTGGTTCCAACAGTCGGATTCCCAATTGTCGGTGATGACTCGGGCACGCGCCTGATGACTACGCTGCCCAAAATCCCAACGGAGAATCGCTTTGCCATGCTCACGCGTCGCGTACAGACCGTACCCTGGCCGCGAAGGCCGCAGCGAACCGGCGGCTCCCTTGTTGATAAACGGGTTATAGCTGGAAGGGAGTTCTTCCTTCAGCGGAGTCTTGAACCACAGTGCGATCGTGAAATCGCCGTCGTCAAAGTTGATGCTCTTGTTGTTACCGCAATCGAGGAAATCGTCTTCGCCATCAAATTCCATTGCTCCGCCAATGATGCCTTCGCGAAGTTGTGTGGCGCCGTGAATCCTCGCATGATTGCCATGGTCGCTGACGTCCGGCTCGATACCCACCATGCGATGCCGGTCAAATGTGTAGTGCAGCACGAGCGACGGCATGCCGCCCAGACCATCTTTTTCATCGACACCGTGTTCGTTCGCCAAAACAGAAGGGCCGGCGACAAAGGCAAACGCCCAAATTGTGATGTGGGCTGGCAGGACACGCTTCATGGTGTCGTTCTCCGAAATAGTGTTGTGTCGGTTGCTCCTCTCAACTTTCTACGCGCCCAGCACCGTCTTCGTTGTAAAGCGGATGTAACAGAGTGCCTGCTAGTCAAGATGGCAGGGAATTGGTGCAACGCCATTCCTGGAGGCTACACATCCAAGTTCCGCACTTCCAGGGCGTGCTTTTCGATGAACTCTCGGCGGGGTTCGACTTTGTCGCCCATCAGGACGCGGAACATTTCGTCGGCGGCACCGGCGTCGGCCATGGTGACTTGGAGCAGGGTGCGATTCTCGGGCATCAGCGTCGTGTCGCGCAGTTCCTCGGCATTCATTTCGCCGAGGCCTTTGAAGCGGGTAATCGTCAGCCCGCGTTCGCCGGCGGCCCGCACCGCGCCCAATAGCCCGCGCAAATCCTCCAAGCCGATTTCGCTGCCCGATTCGTCATCGCCCTTGATCAATTTGTAACGGGCGTCTTGCATGCCGGTTCGCTCCTGGGGGATGAGCGATTGGATGTCGAAACCGAGTTCGTTGAGATCTTTCAGGGCCGTGTTAATCGTCTTCACTTCGTGCAGTTCGGTGATGTGCAATCTCGTTGTCGGATCCTCCGGCCCGCCCGCCTGGCCATTGGTGGGCTGCTCCGCGTCGGCCGCTTCACCCGGATGCGCATCGGCGACGTTCAATTCACCCGACTCTGCTTCCTGCTCCCGGATGAACTTGTCTTTTTCTGCCCGTGTGGTGAACCAATGTTCCTGGCGGCCGACGAAGACGTGGTAAACCGGCAGCTTGAGCGTTTCGGGATCTTGCCGCTGGGCATGCATGCGGAGTGAAATCCCACGTCGTTCCAAAGCGACCAGCGCATCTTCAGCACCGGCCAGCGTTCGGCAGAGACGGTTGAACTCTTCGCCTTCGAGCACTAAGCCGTCGCCGGCGTCCACCTTACAATCTTGCAGGCCACGCTCCATCAACTGGCTGCGCATTTCGTCTTCACTTTGTACATAGTAAACATCGGCATTCTTCCCGCGACCGGCCTTCACGCGGAACAGCGGCGGTTGGGCGACGAAGACATGGCCCCCTTCGATCAGCCGGCTCATCTGCCGGTAGAAGAAGCAGAGCAGCAGCGTGCGGATGTGCGAACCGTCGACGTCGGCGTCGGTCATGATGATGATTTTGCTGTACCGGCGTTTGGAAAGATCTTGGTCCATGCCAAAGCCGATGCCGATGGCGTGGATCATCGCTTGGATTTCGGCGTTGGCCAGCACCTTGTCCTCGCGCGATTTGTAGGCGTTGATGATCTTCCCCCGCAGCGGAAGAATCGCCTGGTACTCGCGCAGCCTTCCCCCTTCGGCGCTACCGCCGGCCGAATCGCCTTCGACCAGGTACAGTTCGCAGCGGTCAACCTCTTTGCTGGTACAGTCGCGCAATTTGCCGGGCAGGCTGCCGCCGGACATCACGCCTTTGCGGTCTCGCATCAGTTGCTTCGCCTTGCGGGCGGCTTCGCGGGCTTCGGCGGCGACGATGCCTTTGTTCACCATCGTCTTGGCCGTTTTGGGGTTCTCTTCCAGGTACTTCCCAATCGCTTCACCCAGCGCGCTGCTGACGCTGCCTTCGACTTCACTGTTGCCGAGTTTCGTCTTGGTTTGGCCTTCGAACTTGGGGTGCGGCACGCGCATGCTGATCACGGCGGTCAGCCCTTCGCGGAAATCATCGCCGCTGGGCGTGATGTCCTTAAACATGTTTTCCTTCTTGCCGTAGTTGTTCAGCGTCCGCGTCAATGCGGTGCGGAAGCCCGAGACATGCGTTCCCCCTTCGTGCGTGTGAATGTTGTTCACGTAAGAGTGGACGTTCTCGGTGTACTCGCCGGTGTACTGCATGGCGATTTCGTAGCCCACCACCTGCGTTTCCGCATCGGTCACATGATCGGCTTCGCCGTGGATGTAAATCACATCCTTATGCAGCGCATCGCTGGCCCGGTTCAGATGTTCGACAAACTCGATGATGCCGCGCTCGTAACAGAACTCATCCGACTGATCGGTGCGCTCATCGCGGAAGACAATTTTCACGCCGCGGTTCAGGAACGCCAGTTCCTGCAAGCGTTTGTACAACGTGTCGTAGTTGTAGGTCGTGGTTTCAAAAATCTGCGGGTCTGGCTTGAAGGTCGTTTTCGTGCCGCGCTTCTTGGTCGCTCCGACCCGCTGCACTTCGCCGGTGGGGATGCCGCGCTCGTACTCTTGCTGATAGACGTGGCCTTCGCGGTAGACCTCGACCTCGCACCATTCGGAAAGGAAATTGACGACGGTCACACCGACCCCGTGCAAGCCGCCCGAGGTTTGATACGCCCCTTTCTGAAACTTGCCGCCGAATTTTAGGACCGTCATCACCCCTTCGAGCGTGGTGACTTCTTTGCCCATCTCTTCGCTGAGTTGCGCGTGGCGGCCGACCGGAATTCCGCGGCCATTGTCTTCCGAAGTGACCGAGCCGTCGCCATTGATGGTGACAGCCACTTCGCTGGCGAAACCGGCCATCGCTTCGTCGATGGAATTGTCGACCACTTCGTACACCAGGTGGTGTACGCCGCGCGACCCGGTATCGCCGATGTACATGCTCGGCCGGGCACGGACGTGCTCGTGATCCGAAAGCCGTTGCAGGTCTTCGTCAGAATACTCTTCGTCACCCTTGCGAAACTCAAACTTCTCCTCGTCGCCGGGCGAGTCTGAGGCAGCGTTCTGATCTTGTGATTTTTCTTCAGCCATGTCTTTCCAATCGTTGGACGGGTTTGTTACCCGTCGACGACAAACGCCGCAAGCTTGGACGGGTAACAAACCCGTCCCACATATCTATTCCACGTTTCCGACGCGGAATTTCAGGTCGCTGATTTTCGCATCGGGCAGGGCGGCGGTTAGTTTTTTCAGGATCTTCTTCTTTTGAAATGTCAACTCTTGCAGCAGGGCGCTGCTGCGGACGAATACTTCCAGCTTGCCGCGCTTCATCTCGCCCGGCCGGGTGTGGGCGATGTACTTTTCTCCAGCGGCCTGGTTCCAGGCTTCCGCGGTGACCGCGGCGGTTTGCAACCGCCCGTAGCCGCGGCGGGCCATCAGTTGGGCGACGATATCGGCCGCTTTGCGCGGGCCGCGGGGTTGGTTTTGCATGAACGTGGAACAAGTCTCCTGACTTGTTCAATTCCTTCCTCTCGCATCGAAAGTTGAAAAGGTCGGGAGACCTGTTCCACACCCTACTTCCTACCCTCGCGGGCCAAGGGCATCACGACGTAGCCGTAGCCGTCGTCGGTGGTGAACAGCGCGGCCGCGTCGCCGTCTTGGACATCCAAGGTGAAATTCTTTTCCGCATCCAGCACCTTCAAAAAATCGGCCACGAAACGGTGGTCGAGCGAGATCGCAATCTTCTCTCCCTCGTAGGCGATCGGCAGTTCGATCCGCGATTGCCCCACCTCGGCCGTTTGCCC
>CALBTA010000569.1 GCA_937967755.1 uncultured Planctomycetaceae bacterium
TCGCCGTGTCAATGATCCCCGCGCCCGCGGTCAACGCCGGCGCGGTGAAGAAGAACCGGCCGCGCGATGTACGCAAGATCGACCCGATCATGCAAGCCCGGATCGAACAGGTGTTATCGATCGCCTGCGTCCACCAGCAGCATCACCTGGTGCTGGGGGCCTGGGGCTGCGGGGTATTTAAGAACGACCCGGCCAAAGTGGCAGGGTGGTTCGGCCAGCAGCTTCGCAACGAGGGAAAGTTTGCCAGCGTATTTCAATCCGTCGTCTTCGCCGTACTGGATCACAGCGACGATCACCATTTTATCGGGCCGTTTGAAGAGCAGTTCGGGAAGTAAGAATCTATCCGAGAACCTCGGAACGGTTTGGCAATCCGTGCTACATCCGACGTTCTCGGAAAGGTTCTAAGCACAGGACAAATCGCATGGACAAAGGACAGAATCCAACAGTCATCGCCGAAACCGATCACCTTCGCCTGGTCGAGCGCAATGGTTGGTCATTCGTCCAAAGAAAAAACGCCAGCGGCGTGGTTTCCATTGTCGCCCTGACGGAGGAACGCAAGGTACTGCTGGTGGAGCAGTTTCGGCCGCCTGTAAACTGCCGGGTAGTCGAGTTTCCCGCCGGGCTGGCCGGTGATTTAGAAGCGTATTCTCAGGAGGCGTTGGAAGATGCGGCCCGGCGGGAACTGCTGGAGGAGACCGGCTACAAGGCCGAAGTTTTTCGGCGACGGGCGGTTGTCTCCTCCAGCGCCGGCATGACCGATGAAGTCATCACGATGTTCCTCGCCGAAGGACTTCGCAAGGTCGGGCCCGGGGGCGGGGACGAAAGTGAGGACATTGCGGTTCACGAAGTCCCGCTTGAAAACGTCGATCGCTGGCTGGAGGAAGCCCAAGCCAAAGGGAAGATGGTCGCCTCGCGGGTATACGCGGGCTTGTACTTCTTGACGCAAGCCGAACAGGGGCGCGAACACGACCCTCAGTGATGTAGGACGCAGTTCCACTGCGTCCAGGACGGAGTACAACTCCGTCCTACGAATCCATCGTTACCGATCTGGCGAGGCGCTAGTGCCTAGGTCGGGTTGCCAACCCGACCTACGAGTGTGTGACTACGTCACATCGGCAATCGGTTCGACGTGTTCGACGCCGACGAGTTTTTGATCCAACCCGCCGTAGAAGTACGACAGTTTGTTCGGGTCGAGGCCCAACTGCTGCAAGATGGTGGCGTGCAGATTCTTCACGTGGTAGGGCTTTTCGACCGCGGCGCTGCCAAGCTCGTCGGTCGTTCCGACGGTGATGCCCCCTTTGATGCCGCCGCCGGCCATCCACATGGTGAAGCCGAACGAGTTATGATCACGCCCTGTTCCCTTGGCGTACTCGGCCGTGGGCTGGCGGCCGAACTCTCCGCCCCAAACGACCAGCGTTTCGTCCAGCATGCCGCGCTGCTTCAGGTCCTTCAGCAAGCCGGCGATGGGGCGGTCGGTGTTGCCAGCGTGGAAGTTATGGTTCTTCTCCAAGTCGCCGTGGGCATCCCAGTTGTGATCGTTGTGGTTGCCGCCGGAATAGACCTGAATGAACCGCACGCCCCGTTCGACCAGCCGGCGGGCCAAGATGCACTTCCGCGCGAAGTCTTGCGTGCGCGGTTGATCAAGGCCGTACAGCTTTTTCGTCCGCTCATCCTCGCTGGAAAAATCGACCGCTTCGGGCGCGTGCTGCTGCATCTTGTAGGCCAGTTCGTAGCTGGAGATGCGGGCTTCCAGATCGGAATTGTCGGGCTGCTTCAATTGGTGCTCACGATTCTTGGCGAGCAGCCGGTCGAGAACTTTCCGCTGCACGGCGTCGCTCATCCCCTGCGGCGGTTTCAGGTCGAGAATCGGCGTCCCGACGCTGCGCATCAGCACGCCCTGGTAGGAAGCCGGCATGTAACCGCTGGACCAGTTCTTTGCTCCGCTGATGGGGCCGCCCGTCTTGTCAAGCATGACGACGAACCCGGGCAAGTTTTCGTTCACGCTACCCAGCCCGTACGTCACCCAACTGCCCAGCGCCGGGGCGCCGCTGATGATTTTTCCGCTGTTCATCATCAGCATCGCCGAGCCGTGGATGGGCGAATCGGCGGTCATCGATTGCAGGAAGGCGATGTCGTCGACGCAGGTCGCCACGTTGGGGAACAGTTCGCTCACCCACTTGCCGCACTCGCCGTATTGCTTGAACTTCCACTTCGGTTCAACGATGCGTCCGCCGTTCTTCCGCCCGCCGCGGCCGAACGTTTTCACCTCCACCGTCTTGCCGTCCATGCCGTACATCTTCGGCTTGTAATCGAACGTGTCGATGTGGCTTGGCCCGCCGTACATGAACAGGAAAATCACGCTTTTGGCCTTGGGGGCGAAGTGCGGAGCCTTCGGGGCCAGCGGGTTGGTGTAAGACGACGTGCCATCGGCAGCGACCGCCTGGCTATCCAGAAAGCCATCGCCCGCAAGCATCGAGACCAAGGGCAGCGCGGTGAAGCCGGCACCCGCCTGCCAGATGAACTCGCGCCGTGTGCGTCCGCAAAAAGTGTCGCGTGGTTGGTGGGTCATGGGGTTTCCGTTGCTGGGTTTTGGGGTAGGACTAGTCGCGAGCGGGTAGGACGGATCGGCGATCCGTACTACCCCTCGCCGGGTCTATTGTAGGTAGATGAACTCGTTGGTGTTGAGTACGACGAGGCAGTACATTCGCAGGGCTTCTTCGGTGGAAAGCCCTTCGTCGTTTTGCAAAGACTGAATGAACGCCACGTCCGCTTTGACTTCGTCGTCGCCCGGCGTTCGGCTGGTGGTCAGCCGAATCGCGTGAGCGGCTTGCGCATCCAGTTCGCCGGGCCGTTCGCGCAGCAGCCGCTTCGCGAGGATTCCGGCTTGCTCGTTCATGAACTTGCTGTTGATCATGCTGAGCGCCTGCGTCGGCACCGTGGTGCTGACCCGCACCGCGCAACTGCTGTCGGTATCGGGCGCATCGAAGCCGACCAGCATCGGGTGGCGAAGCGAGCGTTTGATGCGGATATAAATGCTGCGGCGGGCCGACTCCTCAGGCGACGACTTGCCCCATCCGTTGCCCGGCCGCGACGCGGTGGCCAGAATCTCTTGCGGCAGCGGCGGGAAGATGTTCGGTCCAAACATCTTTGGGTTGAACGTGCCGCCGGCGACGAGGATCGAGTCGCGAATCTCTTCCGCGGTCAACCTCCGCATGTCGAACCGCCAGAGCAGATCGTTTGTTGGGTCTTTGGCCAGCGCCGCCTCGTTGGGCTGCGTCGACATTTGGTAGGTGCTCGACATCATCATCAGCTTGTGCATCGATTTCATGCTCCAGTCGCGAGCGATGAATTCCGACGCCAGCCAATCCAACAGTTCAGGATGTGTTGGCGGCGTTCCCTGGTAGCCGAAGTCGCTGGAAGTTCGCACCAGCCCGCGGCCGAAGTGGAACTGCCAAATGCGGTTCACCATCACCCGGGCGGTCATTGGGTTTTCGGGTGAGACGATCCACTTGGCCAGCGTCATCCGGCGAAGCGAGCTGCCGTTGCGGCCCTGCTCGGGGACTTCGGCGTTGCCGTCGGAAATGATCTCCGGAAAACCGGGTTCGACTTTCTCACCCTTGGCATGGGCGCTGCCACGGCCCAGCACGAACGTCTCCGGCCCGCGGTCGCCTTTTTCCTGAGCGGCCAACGCCTTGTCCAACGGGGCGAGCACGGTGCGGGCCATGCGTTGCTCTTGCTGCTTGAGGGCTAGGTAGTCTCGCAGATCGTCTTTGGACAGCACTTTGCCCCGTCGCTGGGCGATCATCCGCTCGCGAACGACCTTATCCTTGGCATCTTCTTTTTCGGGGTTGCTGAAGGTTTCGTGAATGCGATCTTCCACCGCGGCGATTTGCTTGCGCAGGGCCTCAAGTTCTGCCCCGTGTTGAGCGACGCGCTCGGCGTGTTTCTTCTTTTCCTCCTCAGTCGCCACGTTGCGCATGGTGTTGCCATGCTGCAAGTTGTGGAAGAAGGCCATCATCCGGTAATAGTCGGTTTGTGGGATCGGATCGAGCTTATGGTCGTGGCAGCGGGCGCAGCCGACTGTCAAACCCAAAAAAGCCTGGGTGCTGGTGACCACCACATCGTCCAGCCCGTCGTAATACGCCTGCTCGCGGTCGACCGGCTCGTCATCCCACAGACCCAAACGATAGAACCCGGTCGCCGTGATCGATTCGGCCGTCGCTTGTTCCCGTTCGTCGCCGGCCAGTTGATCGATCACGAAATCGTCGTATGGTTTGTCGTCGTTCAATGCCTGAATGATGTAGTCGCGATATTTCCAGACGTTGTCTTTCGGGTTGTCGCGTTCGTACCCGTTGGTTTCGGCGTACCGTACCAGGTCGAGCCAGTGCCTGGCCCACTTCTCTCCGTAGTGGGGCGAATCAAGCAAGCGGTCGACCACCTTCTCAAACGCGTCGGGCGATTCGTCGGCCAGGAAGGCATCGACTTCTTCCGGCGTTGGTGGAAGCCCGATCACGTCGTAGTAGGCCCGGCGAAGCAGTTCCACTTTGCCGGCGGGCGGCGCGGGTTTCAGGTTCGCATTGTCTAACCCGCTGAAGACAAACGTGTCGATCGGGTTGCTCACCCACTTCGCGTCAGAAACTTTCGGTTCGGCGGGGCGTTGCACTTTTGTGAACGCCCAATGCTTGCCCCACTGCGCCCCTTGATCGATCCAGCGCCGGATCACGGCGATCTCTTCATCCGAAAGCGGCTTGCCTTCGGGCGGCATGCGATCATTCTCATCTTCCGCCGAGATGCGGTGGACCATTGCACTGGCGCGGGCCTTGCCCGGCACGACCGCGACTTCGCCTGAATCCAAATCGGCAACCGCCGCTTCGCGAGTGTGCAGCCGCAACCCGCCTTCCGCCTCGCCGGAGCCGTGGCACTTATAACATCGCTTCGCCAGGATCGGCTGCACCTCGCGGGCGAAATCAACCTGGCCCGCGGGGTTGCCATCTTCCGCACCGGCACGTTGGCCGAATGAGAACAGCACGGCCACGGCACAGGAAGTTGCAATCCAATGAAATCGCTGCATGTCTTCAGGCGGGGTGAAGGGTGTGGGTTTTCAGGAAGTTGCACTAGGAACGTGCAAGATCGTAGGTGGGAACGGCTTCGCCATTCCTATTAGAACCTATTGGCAGGAATGAAATCAACTTTTGCGTCGCTCGTTGGGATCATTACTCCTTGGGAATAACCGCCCGAGCATTCTGGCCGCCGGTTCGGAAATGCCCCAGCGGTTTGTCTTCCAGGTCTGTTACCAGCCAGGTCGCCTCTGAGTACGTTCCCTGCTCGCGGTCCGCCCCCGCGTCGATCTCGTGATACAGCGTCTGCTCTCCGTTGTAGGCGATCCAATAGAGCTTCACCTTCTGGCCAGAGCGGTTTTCGAACAGCACGGTCATCGCCGACCCGGTCTTCGAAATCGGGGGCTTATCTCCACCTGCTGGGTTCCATTTCAAGTCAACCAGGGGAACCTTCGGCGGCGGGGCGGGCAATTTGCTCAGGTCGGCACCGCGGACGATTTCCAATTCCGGCAGTGCCGCCTGCAACTTCGCGACCCCTTCGTCCGAAACGCCCGTTTGCCAAAGGTAAAGGCTGCGCAGATTCGTCAACCCCGTCAGCGATTGCAGCGCCCGGTCGGTAACGTTGGTTCCGTACAGATTCAAGTATTCCAAGTTGGTCAGCTTCGCGAGGTGCGCGACCCCTTCGTCGCCAATCGCGGTTTGTTCCAGATGCAATTTCTGCAACTGGGCGAAGGCCTTCAGGTGGGCGAGGCCGGCATCGGTGATCGACGTGCCTTTGAGGTTCAGCGAAACGACGCCGCCCAACTCGGCCACGTGAGCGAGTTTCTCGTCGCGCAATTCCTTGCCGCTCAAATGGAAATGAACTTCCCACTGCGGCCCCGAGGCAGATACACGTTGCACGTGCCCGCCGCTGGCGCGAATCTTCTTTAGAGCGTCTTCTGACATGGTCCCGCTCCGGCCGGAATCTAGCGCTGCTGTGACAACCAGCGCCAAGATAGCTAGAATGGACGGGAAATCAAGTTGCCGAAGCCAACTCGCACGCCCGCCACTCGGAAGCCCCATGCGTCTCACCTGTGCCATTGCCCATTCATTGTTCATGTTGCCCGTCGCCACGGCTTCCGCCGGTGCAGACGATTCGCAAAGGGTAGATTTTGCCCGAGAGGTTCTGCCGATCCTGTCGAACAAATGTTTCGTTTGCCATGGCCCTGACGGCGAGGCGAAAGACGAACTGCGGCTCGATTCCTATGAAGCCGCTACCGCTGATCTCGGAGACCGGAAGGCGATTGATCCGGCGGAACTAAAGCACAGCGAACTCATTCATCGCATCGAATCAGCCGACGATCCGATGCCGCCGGAGGATGCTGAAAAGCAACTGACCGCAGCCGAGCGGGAGATTCTGAAACGTTGGGTGTTGCAAGGCGGCGAGTACGCTCTGCATTGGGCCTTCGTTCCCCCAGAAAAAAAGTTGCCCGCAGGGGGTGAGGAACTTAGCAAGGCAGCGACGATCGATGCGTTCGTCAAGCAACGATTGCGAGCGAAGGGCCTTTCACTTGCCCCGGCGGCCGACAAGGCAACGCTCGCCCGACGCGCAGCGCTGGTTCTGACGGGCCTTCCGCCAGAGCCGGACCAGTTGCAGGCGTTTCTAGCCGATGAGCGCGACGACGCCTACGAGCGATTTGTCGATCAACTACTTGCCAGCCCGAAGTACGGTGAACATCAAGCCCGTTACTGGCTGGACGCAGTTCGTTACGGCGATACCCACGGGTTGCACCTGGACAACCGCCGCGGCATCTACCCCTATCGCGATTGGGTGGTGCAAGCGCTCAATCGCAGCTTGCCGTTGGATGACTTCATCACCTGGCAGTTGGCGGGTGATTTGTTGCCCGAGCCAACGCTGCAGCAACGCGTGGCGACCGGTTTTGTGCGAATGAACCCGACGACCGCCGAAGGGGGTGCGATTCCGGCGGAGTTTCAGGCGAAGAATAATTTCGACCGCGTGGAAACGCTCGGCACAGTCTTCCTGGGGATGTCATTGACCTGCGCCCGCTGCCACACGCACAAGTACGACCCGATCACGCAGACCGAGTACTACCGCCTGATGGCGTTCTTCAACAGTACGTCGGAAAACGCGATGGACGGCAACAAGTATGAATACGGACCGGTGATCAAAGCCCCGGCCAGTGTCGATGCTTGGAATCATTGGCAACAATTGCAGGCGAAAAAAACCGCGCGGTTGGACGAAGCCGGTAAGCGGTTCTCCGAGCCGGCAGAGCAGGAAGCAGCCGAGGCGAGAAAGTGGCAGCAGTCCGCTGCCGACGTACGACTCGCTATGGTTGCGCTCCCCGAAGGCCCCTTCGCCGGCAGCGATTTGCAAAAACAGGCGGCGGCGCTGGCGAGCGAAATTGCCGAAGCTCAGAAGTCGTTCACCAGCACGCTGGTCGCAACGGAACTGGCCAAGCCGCGCGAAACGCGGCTGCTCACCCGGGGCGAATACGACTTGCCCACCGGCGACCCGCTCAGCCCGGGCGTGCTATCGGTGATGGGAGATTTGGCGGACGATGCTCCGCGAAACCGCCTAGGGCTGGCCCAATGGCTGACCGCGCGAGAGCACCCGTTGGTCGCTCGGGTTTTGGTCAACCGCATTTGGCAGCGGACCTTCGGCGAAGGGCTGGTGCGCACGCCGGAGGACTTCGGCCTGCAAGGGCAGCAGCCGACGCATCCGAAACTGCTCGACTGGTTGGCGGTGGAACTGCACGTTAGCGGCTGGGACTTAAAGCATATGCTGCGGCTGATGGTGACTAGCGAAACGTTTCGCCAAAGCTCCGCCCGACGAAGCGACATCGACGACCCCGAAAACCGTCTACTCGCCCGCGGCCCTTCGCACCGTCTTGATGCGGAGGTAATTCGCGACATCGGCCTGTGGGCCAGCGGACTGCTCGACCCGACGATGGGTGGCGAAGGGGTGAAGCCGTATCAGCCCAAGGGGTTGTGGAGTGCGCTGATGCACCCCGCCAGCAACACGAAGTTGTACGTGCCTGACACGGGCAACAAGCCGTACCGCCGCAGCCTGTACGTTTATTGGAAGCGGACCAGCCCGCACCCGATGATGACGCTGTTCGACGCACCCAGCCGCGAGTCGAGTTGCGTTCGCCGCTCGCGCACGAATACTTCGCTGCAATCGTTGGGTTTGCTGAATGAAACGCAGCGCATCGAAATGGCCCGTTCACTGGCGCAGCGGTTGTTGAAACAGCGTGAAACGGACGCTGAGCGGTTTGAACTGCTGTTCACACTGCTGGCGTCGCGACCGCCCACCGAGCAAGAGCAAACCGCCTGCGGCGCGCTGTTAGAAGCCATGCAAAAACGCTACGCCGCGGCGGAAGCAGATGCCACCGCGCTGCTATCCGTTGGCGAAGCACCCCGCGACGACAAACTTCCCACCGCCCAACACGCCGCCTGGACACAAGTCACCAGCGTGGTCCTGGCAAGCGACTTGGCGATATTGTTGTATTGATATCCATCGTACTCGTCCTCGTCTTTTCGTCCTCGTCTTTTCGTACTCGATTCGATACGGTTGAACGCTTCATCGAGTACGAGAAGTTTAGTACGAGCAAAAGTGTGACTAGACTGAATGCCTTCCCTCTTGAGGAATACCGACAATGGACCCCAAGGCGCAACCCCGCTTTGATCATGAGCGCCTCCAGGTGTACGACTTGTCGCTTGACTTCGTCGCCTGGCTAACCGATCTATTGACCGATGTATCCGAAAGCAATCGGCCAAACCTCAGAGAGACGATCAATCAAATTGACAGGGCAAGTACTTCGATCGTGCTAAACATCGCGGAAGGAAACGGACGCCGCGCCACGAAGCAGCGAGCCAAGTTTTTTGACGACGCCCGTGGGTCGGCAACCGAGGCGGCCGCGTGCTTGGACGTTTTGGTCGCTAAGAGAGCGACCCGTCGACAGCGCGTTGACGAGGGGAAGCATCTTCTGCTTAGAATAGTATCCATGTTGTCGAAATTGATCGAACGGTTTGACAGGTGAAACAACTTTACAACATCGTCCTCGTCTTTTCGTCCTCGTTTTCTCGTACTCGAACTGATACGGCTATACACTCCGTCGAGGACGAGAAGACGATTACGAGTACGAGGACGAGCACGAG
>CALBTA010000570.1 GCA_937967755.1 uncultured Planctomycetaceae bacterium
AGGAAAGCACCTTTCCACTATTCCCGGTGAAAGTTCGCAGTTGGCTTCCACTTCGTAAGTCCCAAATGGCAGCAGTGCCCTGACGATCGCTCGCCGCCGCGACCCAATCGCGGCTGAGATTGAATGCACAGCGGTAACCGCCGACGGAAACCCGCACCGCATCCGGTAGTGCCACCTTGCTCAGTTCGCTCCCATTTTCAGCATCCCACACTCTGACGCTCTGATCGCTACTTCTGGAAACGATTCGCTTTCCGTCCGGGCTGTACGCGACTGCCAAGATGGCTCCCTCGAGCCCTTGTGCGGCAAACAGCGTCTCGCCGCTGTCTACATCTAAGACAGTCAGCGTACTCGCGGTCCCGCTAGCGATCTGGTTTCCGTTGGGATTAAACGTTACGCAATAGACACGGTGTCCGAGCGAGTGTACTATCGACTCTCGTTGAATCTTGGCGGGCGACCATACCTTGACGATCTTATCGCTTCCCCCGCTGGCGATGCTCTGTCCGTCTGGGCTGAACTCCACAGCGGCCACGCTGCTCTTGTGACCGGGAAGTTCCATGACTTTTTCACCAGTGGCCGTGTTCCATAACTGGATAGAGTTTTGCGCACTTCCGAAAAGGCTGTACTCCCTAGCTCCGTTCACAAGAAGCGTGCCATCGTGATTTAGTGAAACGTCATTCACCCAGCGCCCTTGTTCCAGGCTGACAAACTCTCGGGCCCTCTCGCCGGCGCTCCAGGTGTAAACGTACTCCTCCCCTGCCACGGCGATCAGGTTTCCGTTTCGGCTAAGCGTGAAGCACTGAGCCCACGGAAAAGGCGCGGTAGCGGTAACGTCCCCGCTTTCATCACTAAGAATCAAAGTCCTGTCGTCACAGGAGATACAAAGGCCGTCACTGCGGAACGAGACAGAGTGAACATTCGTTTTGTGACCTGCTAGATCAAAAAACATTTCGCCGCTTTGGGCGTCCCAAACCTTTGCTTCACCTTCCCACGCCGTTGGCCGCTTGTCCGTACCGCCACTGGCGATGCGTTTGCCATCGGGGCTATAGGCGACGGTGCTCAACACAGAGTGCGCTTTCCACATCTGAACCAATTCGCCAGAGTGCTTCCAAACGCTTATGACTCCATCCTTGCTTCCCGTGACAACCCTTTGGCCGTCTGGCCTGATATCCATTCGGACCGCACCATCTGCGTCCCAAGAATCTGTAAGATCGCCGGTCGCCGCATTCCAGACCCACACCTTCCCGTCTGCGCTGGCTGTAAATATCTTGCGACCGTCGGCGGAATAGCGAATGCTTCGGATTTCGCCTGTGTGCTCCAAGCTTTGAACTGTTGAACTGCAGAGGCGATTGACGTAGTACCATTCCCAATCTCGCCACTTCGGAGAGCACGATTGCAATATTTCACGGGCTCGATCGGCGTCAGAGCTTTGAAAATTCGCGAGCGCCGAGGATACTCGACTCAAGTACAACAAGCGGTCAACATCTTCGCGCAGTTCCGATTCGGATACCAGCGATTCTTCCAGGGAAACCTTCGCCTGGGCGAGTTCTTCGTTGGCTTCGCTGAGGTCGTTGTTGGCTTGGACGATTTGCCGATTCTTGGACGTTGCCACGCCGGCGGCAACGACGGATGCGAGCGCCACGATGGCGGCGACCGCCAGAGCGGTGGCGACTTTATTTCGTCGCAGCAACTTGCCAGCCCGGTAAGTCAACGAGGGTGGACAAGCCGAGACCGGTTCGTCGTTAAGATATTTCTCCACGTCGGACGCGAATCTACTGGCCGACTCGTAACGCCGCGCGCGGTCCTTTTCCAACGCCTTCATCACGATCCAATCAAGCTCCCCGCGAACAAGCGTGCTCAGCCGCCCCGGTTCGACATGGCGGTTGGCGGCAATCGTATCTATCTGTGCGCTGGTGCTCAGTTTCGCGCTGGGCCGCGGCGGCTCTTCTTCGCGGATGATCCGTAAAATTTCGTCGAAGGCGGCCTCGCGCAGCCGCTGGCGGTCGAACGGCGTGTCGCCCGCCAACAGTTCGTAGAGGACGACGCCCAGCGAGTAAATATCGCTGCGCGTGTCGATGTCCAACTGGCTGCGCTGGGCCTGTTCCGGGCTCATGTACTCCAGCGTGCCAACCACCTGGCCAAATTCGGTGAACAACGACTTGTCAGTCAACGAATGCGACGTCGCTTTCGCCACGCCAAAATCAATCACCTTCGGCACCGGTTGCCCATCGTATAGCCCGACCAGAATGTTCGACGGTTTCAGATCGCGGTGAATGATGCCCTTTTGGTGCGCGTGCTGTACGGCCTGGCAAACCGGAACGAACAGTTCCAACCGCTGGCGGGGCGTCAGGTGCTGCTGATCGCAGTAGTCGGTGATGGGCACACCGTTGACCAACTCCATGACGAAAAACGGCCGTCCCGAATCGGTCGTTCCCGCGTCGAGCACCTTGGCGATGTTGGGGTGATCCATCAAGGCCAGCGCCTGACGCTCCGCTTCGAAGCGAGCGATCACTTGCTGGCTGTCCATGCCAGGCTTGATGATTTTCAGCGCGACACGGCGCTTGACTGGTTCCTTTTGATCGGCGACGTAGACGACACCCATCCCGCCGGAGCCCATCTGCTGCCTGATCTTGTAAGACCCGATCTGTGCGCCTGGCTGCTCTGCGATGGGAGTTGGCGCGGGAACCGGGTCGACCGTTCGCGGAAAGTCAACCGTTTCTTTCGGGCCGGAAGCCGCCGAGGGTTCTTCAGCCGCCTGATGCGAGCGTAAGAGTTCCTCGACGCGACTGCGCAATTGGGCGTCGCCGCCGCACTCGCGATCGAGCAGTGCGGAACGTTCAGCCTCGTTGGGCTGTTGCAAGGCCTCTGAAAAAATCGCCTCGACGTTGGGTTTTTCGTCGCGCATGCCCGGCCTGTCATCTCAGCAGAATTGCTTGCCCCTTTATAACCCTCTGGATCACATCGGAACACGCTAGGCGCGCCTACTTTCGACCAGATTCTTGGCGAAAAATCAGTCAGCGAGCAAACGCCGGCCCGCGGTCGCTTTTGAAGAATTGGGAAAACTTCCAGATTTCGAGCAAGACTCGGCCGCGGGCGGTAACTATATATATGAACATATATCGGCGAGGTAGTTCAAACCGCTTTCGGATCGGGACCGTGGTGTCGATAGAAGGGAGACTTTCATGATGAATTTTTCAACAGCAGCCACCCTCTACAGAGGGAGGCGCGCTGACAAAAGATTGAATTTGTCAGCGCTGAGGGGTTTCCCTGGGACCCTATCGCGCGCTGACAAAATGCTCGAAAGTGTCAGCGCGCTTTGCCAAAGGTAGTAGGAAGAATTCCGCACCGCCGGGGCAGCGCCGTGGGTGTTTGGGGAATCGGGTACAATCAACCACCAAGGGTCAAGCCGGAAAAGCGAATAGATTGCGGTGAATCGGTTCGAAACCAGGTCAGTAAGGAAGGGAGTGAAGCATGCGGACGTTGGTCGCCTGCCCTGAATGCCGCCGGCAGTATGATGCGGGCGAGCTGTCGGCGGGGGCGAAGTTTCGTTGTGGTTGTGGGAAGGTGTTGCGGGTGAAGCCGGCCAAGGGGCACGACGCGGCGGTCGTTCGTTGCAGCGGCTGCGGTGCTCCGCGGGAAAAAGATGCCGCCGCCTGTGGCCATTGCGGCAGCGACTTCACGTTGCACGAACGCGATCTGCACACCGTGTGCCCCGGTTGTTTCACGCGGGTTAGCGACCGGGCGAAGTATTGCCATAGTTGCGCAAAGCCGCTGCTGGCCAAGACGGTCGTCGGCGAGCGGTCGAAGCTGCAATGCCCATCCTGCCCCGGCCAGCCGCATTTGCACAGCCGCCGGTTGGGCGAGGAAGATTACCCGATGCTGGAATGCCAGTTGTGCGCCGGGTTGTGGATTGAAAGCCGGGTGTTTCAAGAGCTGGTCAAGAAGGCCGAACAGCGTGAACTGGTCGATGCGGCCGTGTTGGCTTCCGCCGGAAAGGAATCATCGCCACCGGAAGAAAATGCAGCCCGGGCGAAGTGGTCGTATCGGCCCTGCCCGCAATGCGGAAAGATGATGCAACGACGGAACTATGCACGCCGAAGCGGCGTGATTATTGACGTTTGCCGCAGCGATGGGATTTGGTTTGATGCCGATGAGCTGCAATCGATTTTGGAGTGGATTCACGAAGGCGGATTGCAAACCGCCCGAGCCCGCGCCGGCGAGGCCCACCGCGAGCAGGAAGCCCGCGTGAAAATTGCTAAGGCGAGTCAATCGTCGGCCGGGTATGATGGGAATTGGTTCAACTGGGGTTCGCAGAGCAGCGGCGGATCGATGTTGGTGGATATTTTGATTGATTCGATTTTTTCAGGGTATTGATGTACGACGCAGTTGCGCTGCGTTGTGGACGGGTTTCAAACCCGTCCTACCAAACGGACACAACGTTTACTCACGGTGGCTAGAAGCCTCCGCTACGGGAGGATTGCTATGCGACTCTTTTTGCTCACGTTGGGCTTGTTAATTTTCTCTTCATCTTCTGCATTCGCCCAAGATGCTAAGGAAGAGGCGAAATCGAAACTTCCACCCGCGCTAACGGAATACAAAGGCCGCACTATCGCCCGTACGATGCACTTCGCCGGTGCGCCGTGGTTAATTCGCGATAGCCGGCAGCGCGAAGAAGATTGCGAACGGATGCTGGCCAACTTGGGTGTGAAAGAGGGTATGACCGTTTGTGATATGGGTTGCGGCAACGGGTTTTACAGTTTGCAGTTGGCGACCCTGGTTGGCGATGAAGGTCGGGTGGTCGCGGTTGACGTGCAGCCAGAGATGTTGAAGCTGCTGCGCGATCGGGCGGAGAAGCACGGCATGGAGAATATCACTCCTGTGCTGGGCAGCTACCATGACCCGCGGCTGGCACCGAATACGATTGACATCATGCTGTGCGTTGACGTGTACCACGAGTTTTCGCACCCCGAGCAAATGCTGAAAGCGATGCGCGACTCGCTGAAGCCTGATGGCGTGATCGTGCTGTTGGAATTTCGTACTGAAGACCCCGACGTGCCGATTAAGCCGCTGCATAAGATGAGCAAGAAACAGATCATGAAAGAGTTCCCGCCTAATGGGTTCAAGTTGGTGAAAGAGTACGACGAGTTGCCTTGGCAACATATGATGTGGTTTGGGAAGGACGGGATGGGTGAGTAGGTGATGTTGTAGGCACGGGCTGCCAGCCTGTATGTGCGCCTTTCAAAATGCCCTCACCCCGGCCCTCTCCCAGAAGGAGAGGGAGAAACGATCATGAGTTCGCCGCCGATTGTTGCTGAAGTGATTGAGGAGAGCCCGCGGGCGCCGGCGGAAGCGAGTGCGCCGCGGTCGGCACGGCAGATCGCGACTGGCCCGGCGGTTCGGGTGCGAGAGTTCGCCGCCATCGCTTTGATGATTGCGCTGGCCGACGTCACGCTTTATTGGGGGCATGGGTACGCGGGGATCGGTGCGTTCTTGTTGGCTTCGCCGTTGATTTTCCTGCTGGGATTGCCGAAGCGCTATTTCTGCAAGGCGATGTGGATTCCCGCGGCAGTCTTGGTTTTGATCGTCGCCCGGGTGGTTTGGTTTGGTTCGCCGCTGCGTGCCGTTTGCGGGTTCGCGGTATTGGCGATGGTGTTGGCGGCGATGCAAGCCGGCCGTGTGAACTTCGGCGCGTGGCTGCTGCCTTGGCAAGCACCAGTCGCTGGAGTCGTCGCGCTGGCGGCTTACCTGCGGGCGTTGGCCGGCCGGCTGGGCTTCATTCCCAAGGGTTTGATCTTAGGCGTTGGAATTCCGGCCGCCGCTTTGTTGGCGTTCAGCACGTTGTTCGTATTGGCCAACCCCGATGTGCTTACGGTCGTCAGCGATATCATCGGACGGGTGAGCGAAACGCTGCGCGAGTGGATGTCGGTACTCTCGGTTTCCGAAGTGTTCGTGTGGATGCTGACCGCGTTGCTGACCGCCGGGTTGCTGCGCCCACTGGTGCAGTTGTCTCGCCTGGCGGGCTGGCGGTCGCGCGAAGGGGAACAACCACCGGCGGCGGGCGAAGCGAAGCAGCAGTCGTCGACGCTTTACCCAGCGTACCGCAACGCATTGATTTCGGTCATCGTGCTGTTCTCGCTTTACTTGACGTTTGAATTCAAGACGCTGTGGTTTCGCGAGTTTCCGTCCGGGTTTTATTACGCGGGGTACGCTCACCAAGGGGCCTTCTGGTTGACGGTCGCGCTGGCGTTGGCGACGGGCGTATTGTCGGTGATCTTTCGCGGAACGATCTTCACCGACCCGCGCTTGCCAACTTTACGCCGCCTGGCGTGGGCGTGGAGCGGGCTAAACCTGTTGTTAGCGATCGCGGTTTACAACCGGCTGTTCATCTACATCAACTTCAACGGCCTGACGCACATGCGGATCGTCGGCATCCTTGGCATCTCGGCGGTGGTCGCGGGCTTCGTGCTGGTTGTATGGAAGATCGCCCGGCGGCGAAACTTCCTCTGGCTGCTGAACCGGCAGTCGTGGGTGTTGGCGGCGGCCGTGCTGATCTATGCGATGCTGCCGGTTGATATGATCGCGGTTTCTTACAATGTGCGGCGCGTGATGGCGGGTGATGTCTCGGCGATCATGCAGATTGGCGTCAAGCCGATTGACGATGAAGGCACGCTGGCGTTGCTCCCGCTGTTAGAGTGCGAACACCCCGACATTCACACCGGTGTGCGAGCGTTGCTGGCCGAACGGCATGACGTTTTACGGAAGCAGGCCCAGAAGCGTGAGTGGCTGGGTTGGACGGCGTCGCAAGGCTTGGACGATCACGCAATGCGTCGGCTGAATGCAGAGGAAGATCAGTGGAGCGACTACGAAGACCCGGCCGCGCGAAACGCGGAGCTTCAGCGCTTCTATGACTTCGCTTACCAGTGGTATTAGGCCACAACAGCGTGACTGAGCGGAGCGGCGCTAGCCGCCGATGTGTAGCGACTCACGCGCGGCTAGCGCCTAGCGGCTCACAATTTAAAAAATGGCTCCAGGCTAGCACAGGTGGGAAGCCCTGCGATCACTTTCCTGGAGCCACGTGGGAGGAACGATATGAGTTAGTATGCAGCCGGCCGCCAAAAGGTTCGGTGCGGTGGCATACAGTCATAATTGTCTCAGCCGTTGCAATCATTCCAGCAGATGTGGTCGCGCTCTGGAAAGTTGTTTCGCCAAGGCGGATTCGCTCTCAATCGCCGCCCAAACCCGCACTGCTGACCCGCATTTCTGGTATGCTGAGGGATTAGTTGGCGGCCGATCCCAGGCACGTCAACAGGCGGCCCCATCTTGGGCTGCTGGCAGAGTTCTGCATGCATTTGTGGATCTCCGACCTTCCAATTTGAACGATCTTTTTCGGGTGCGCGCAACCCACAGGCACGGAGTGCGCGCTGCCGAAGACCACAACAAAGCGACCGCACATTAGCGACGGGACAAACAACAGGCGGGCAATTTCCGTGCCCTTGGCTCGGCCGGAACTCGGCGACGAAGAGATTTCAGCGGTTGTCGAGACGCTTCGCAGCGGGCAGCTTTGCCAAGGCGAAGTGACCGAGCGATTCGAGCGGGCCTTCGCCGACGAGATCGGGGCCGAGCACGCTGTCGCCGTGACGAGCGGATCGACCGCGCTATTGGTCGCGATGCAGGCGATGGGTATCGGCCCGGGCGACGAGGTGATCGTTCCCGACATCACGTTCGCCACCACCGCCACGGCGGCGGTCTATTTAGGGGCGAAGCCGGTCTTCTGCGACATTCATCCCGACGACTTTTGCCTGGATATCCATCGGTGCGCCGACCTGATCAACGAGCGAACGAAGTTGGTGGTTCCCGTTCACTTGGGCGGTGCCGTCGTTGATGTTGATTCGTTGCGTCAATTGCTGGCAGATCGAAACATTCAGATTCTGGAAGACGCAGCCGGTGCCCACTTGGCCTCACGCGATGGGCGAATGGCCGGCACGCTGGGCGATGCGGCGATCTTCAGTTTCACACCGACTAAACCGATCACCACCGGCGAAGGCGGCGTCATTACCACTAACAGCGTCACATTGGCCAAGCGCTGCCGGTTGATTCGCAACTTCGGCGACGAAGGGAAATTTGCCTGGCACTCGCTGGGTTTCAATTTTCGCATGACGGCGATGTCCGCCGCCATCGGCATCGAGCAGGTCAAACGGCTGCCGGCGAACGTCGAGCGTCGAC
The DNA here is from genome assembly GCA_937967755.1 of uncultured Planctomycetaceae bacterium. Classification (GTDB taxonomy): domain Bacteria; phylum Planctomycetota; class Planctomycetia; order Pirellulales; family Pirellulaceae; genus CALBTA01. Next base: position 8,221 of record CALBTA010000570.1, read on the forward strand.
GGGAAATCGCCGCGGCCTATAACGAAACGTTTTTTTCGATGG
>CALBTA010000571.1 GCA_937967755.1 uncultured Planctomycetaceae bacterium
TCGAAAGAAACACGAACAGCCCCAAGACTCCCAGCGCCAGCAGGATGGGGATCAGCCACCACTTTTTATTGTAACGCAAGAACAACCAGAACTCCCCGACCAGACCGGTAGCCGGTTGGCTGGCCTGCTGACGGATTTCATCGGCCTGGTCGTCGCTGGAAGGTTCAGGGTTTTTCATGTCATAGCTTGGCTCAGAATTGGCGGAAATAGGAAGCCGCTTCAGGTTCATCCCGGATCGGTTCCCAGTAGCTGTCGCGATCCGGCTCGAATTGTTTCTTGAGAACGTCGCGCCCTAAAACGCGGAAGGTCAGTCCGACGGGTGTCAGAATCAGAAAGTAAAATATCCCCAAAGCAACATAGGACCCCGCCAGCCGAAGCGGGTAAGTGATGCCCATCCAAACAGTATATGGAAGGGAGAGCGCATTGGGCCACTTCCAACTGAGCAGCGCGCCCGCCGCAGTGATCACGGCAGCGATCACCGCAGCGATCACCGCACCCGAAGCAGAAGGCGGAGCGAGAAGCAACTTCCAGGTAAGTAAGGCGAACAATGCGGAAAGCACGCAGCCGAAAACCGTTAGGCCGGTTCGGCTGGTGCCTCCGACAATGGCAACGCCAGCCACTGCTGGTTCGCCAATTTCGTCGTGAGTCGCTGCGCGAGCGATTCGCCCATGCCGCGTATTCCCAGGCTGCTCTTCCTTAAGCAGCAAAAAGTTTTCAATGACGAGCACATCTAAATCCGTTTGCATGAAGCAACGATACGCATCAGCCGGCGAGCAGACGATCGGTTCGTCGCGCACATTAAAACTTGTATTGACCAGCAGCGGCAGACCCGTTTGTTCTTTGAACTGACGCAGCAGTTGATGGAACTTGGGGGAGCGGGCGCTGTCGACGGTTTGAACGCGGGCGGAGTAATCAACGTGCGTCACCGCGAGGATGGTGCTCCGTTCAACGTGTAGTTTACCCAACCCCTGCACGTCTTCCGACTGGTATTCCTCGCGCCGGACTGACGACGAAACAGGTGCGACTAACAACATGTAAGGGCTTTCCCGCGCAGGTGCAAGTTCGAAAAACTGGGCCGCGTCTTCGACGAGAACGGCGGGGGCGAATGGGCGGAAGGACTCGCGGAATTTGATCTTTAGGTTGATCGCCTGTTGGGTATCCGCGCCGCGCGGATCGGCCAAGATACTGCGCGCACCGAGTGCACGCGGGCCGTACTCCATTCGACCTTGCATCCACCCGGCAATTTTGCCTTCGGACAACAGCCCGGCAACCCGTTGGCTTAGCTCGTCGCTGGATTCAATAGCGAGGTACTTCGCGCCCAACTCATCGAGAGCCAACCGCACTTCTTCATCCGAAAACGCCGGGCCTAGTAGCGATCCCTGCTGCCCATCTGTTGCCTGAGTTTCGCGTGGATTGCCCAGCAACTGATGCCAAACGAAAAGCGCCGCACCCAGCGCGCCGCCCGCATCGCCGGCGGCGGGTTGAATCCAGATGTCTTTAAACGGACCTTCGCGAAGCAGCCGGCCGTTGGCCACACAATTGAGTGCGACCCCGCCGGCCAGGCAAAGGTTGCTTTGCCCAGTTTGCTTGTGGAGCGCATTTCCCATCCGCAGCAAGATCTCTTCCACGACGAATTGAATGGACGCTGCCAGGTCCATGTGGCGCTGCGTTAGCTCTTCGCCAGCTTGCCTTGGAGGTCCGCCAAACAGGCGCTCGAACTTCGCGGAAGTCATCGCCATTCCGCGGCAGTAGTGAAAGTACGATTGATCCATCCGAAAGGAGCCATCCGCTTTCAGGTCGATCAATTCGGCGAGTATCTGATCGGCGTAGGTTGGCTCGCCATAGGGTGCGAGGCCCATCAACTTGTATTCGCCCGAATTGACCCGGAACCCACAGTAAGCGGTGAGTGCCGAATAGAGCAGGCCCACCGAATGGGGAAACCGCATTTCGCGCGAAAGATCGATGCGATTGCCCGACCCGATACCGCAGGTCGCCGTCGCCCATTCGCCGACGCCATCGAGCGTTAAGATTGCCGCTTCATCGAACGGTGAGGGGAAGAAAGTGCTCGCCGCGTGGGCTTCGTGATGAGAAAGAAAGATAGGTTGCTTGCGAAATTCCCGTCCCATCGATTCTCGCAAGGTGCTACGAACGTGGAGCCGGTCGTGAAGCCACGATGGCAGCGTCCAAGCGAATTGGCGAAATCCGAATGGGGCACTGTCGAGGTAGGTCTCCAGCAGGCGATCGAACTTCTTAAGCGGCTTGTCATAAAACGCCACGAAGTCGACATCACGCCGCTTGATCCCCCCTTCCCGCAGGCAATACTCGATCGCCTGAAGAGGAAACCGCCAATCCGCCTTTATCCGCGAAAATCGCTCCTCCTGCGCGGCGGCCACCACCCTTCCATCGACCACCAACGCGGCGGCGGAATCGTGGTAGAAGGCCGAAATCCCCAGAACTGTGGTCATAAATCAAGCGTGTAGTAAGAGAGGGATGTGTAAAGAGTACCATGCGCCTTAGCGCTAATGTGTAAACCTAGGTTTACACATGGCCCGACCGGGGGGTATTTGCTAAGTCGTTACGCATCAACGACTTGTGTGATCTTACGCTTAATGCGTGAATTGGCATGTCAATTGCTCTTCTCCCCTTCAAAGTGGTTTAACTCCCAAATGGGTTTTTCAGAGAGTTTCGTCATGATTCGAACATTTCACGTTGCCTTTGTCCTCCTCCTCACGATAGTCGCTTCAGTTGCCATCGGCGAACAGGTCCGTTTCATTCAGATCGTCAAGGACGAAACGCCCGACACGCGTTTTCACCTTAGCGAGCTGGAAGCCTTCGAAAATGGAGTCGTTCCGGACGGGCTTGGTGGAGCGAGCTTTGGTGGTCTTGCGACCAGCACGAATGACATTGGCGACGGAACTCTCTCGATGTTCGTCGACTGCAATCTGCACCCAACTGTTGTGACGATGACCGCGCTGGAACATGGTGGTGGCAACAAGAACCCCAACAATGCTTTGGAAAGTGGCGGGGCTGTTTGGTCAACCGCGAACAGCCAAGCTACCAACGCCCAATACACGCTGGACCTTGGCGGAACGTTTGATGTCACGGAAGTCCGGCTATGGCCACGTGCCGACGGATGCTGCACCAATCGATGGCGTAACCTGGAAGTGAATTTGTTGGCCGACGACGGGACGGGCAACCCGGGCGACCTTATCGCCCAGCAGTTGATCACAGCCCCTGGCGGCAACGTCCCCCAATCACTGCAATTTGAAGCAGCTCCCGTCCCAGAGCCGGCGAGCATCGCTATTTGGTCGATCCTTGGCTTGGCTGGTGCCGGCTTCGGCTGGTATCGGATTCGCCGCAAGAAGTAGAAGTTGACAGACAACTTTGAGTGACAACCACCCGTGCTGCTTCTCCTTGTCGGAAAAGTAGCACGGGTGTTCTTTTGCGCCTTGCCGCCAGTGGGCTACAATCGCTTTGATGAACTCTCACTGCCGACTTTTCACGCTACTGCTGACCACAGCCCTGGCCGGCTGTTGCGGGTACAGACCTGACTTGCCGCCGACTGCCCGTGTCTCTGGAACGGTGACGCTTGATGGGAATCCGCTGCCCAACGCGCGGGTTCAGTTCGTTCCTGACAATTCCAAGGGAACCGAAGGGGCGATGGCCTACGGCACGACGGATGCCGAAGGGAAGTACGAACTGGAAACCGCCACAGTTCGCGGGGCCATCGTGGGTCATCATCGCATCAGCGTCGAAGCCCGCGCGCAGCCGAAGGACGAATTCGATACGCTGCCTGAGTTGCTAACACCGGCGTTTTACGGCGATGTTGAGACGTCGAAGCTGACAGCGGAGGTGGCGGATGGCGAACGCAATACCGTGGATCTGAAGTTGGTGAGTTTGCCACCGTAGGGGGAGGAGAGAAGAGGGAGGAGAGAGGAGAGAGATTCATGGCTAAGATTGAGTCGTTTCGAGACCTTCGGGTGTATCAGGCCGCTAGGGCCGCTTCCAAACGGGTATTTCAAATGACACGGCTGCGATTTCCGAGCGAAGAAGAGTATTCCCTCACCGATCAGGTTCGCCGGGCTTCTCGATCCGTGATGGGCAATATTGCCGAGGCTTGGCGGAAGCGGCGCTACCCCGCGGCATTCGTGAGCAAACTGTCTGATGCCGATGCGGAGGCAGCGGAAGTTCGCGCATGGCTCGATTCGGCCCTCGATAGCGAGTACATTTCTGAAAGTGAGCATCAGTCGCTAGACGCTGACTATGATTCAATTTGTGGTTCACTGAAGAAAATGATGGACCACCCCGACCAGTGGAAACTCTCTCCTCCCTCCTCTCTGCTCTCTCCTCAAAAGCCGAGAGGCTTCACGCTAGTCGAACTCCTAGTCGTCATCGCCATCATCGGCATCCTGGTGGCGCTGCTCCTTCCCGCAGTGCAAAGTGCTCGGGAAGCAGCTCGTCGATTGCAGTGCAGCAATAACTATAAGCAGCTTGGGTTGGCGCTGTTGAATTACGAAGCGCAGAACCGCCACTTTCCCGCAGGTGAAACGCACGGCGGCGATTGGAACCCGGGTTATACCCCATCGACGGGTAGTGGAACCAACAGGAATCACTGCGAGTGGGATGGACAGATCGGTATTTGGAACAACGCCATCTTCCCGTTCATCGAACAGCAGGCTGCCTACGACAAGCTGGATTTCGACATCCGCAAGCAGTTCAACCACGCGGGCAATCGCGAAATCATGCAGATGCAGTTCGAAGCGTTTCTCTGCCCCAGCGATTCCTACCGTGGCTTGACGACCGATTGGGGCGTGGCCGATCTCAACAAAGCCCGCATCTGCCATGTCTACGGGGTGGCGGGAAGCAATGAAGGCTCGACGACGCCGCACGACGACGGCGCGCTGACCTATGGGCATTGCAACAAGCACGACGGGATGTTCTACAACGACTCGAAAACGACCATCGAAGCGATCCGCGACGGTACCAGCAACACGGCGATGCTGTGTGAATCGTGGGGGCGAAGCTGGCCCAACCACAGCCCGGAAACGCCGGTGCCACCCGGCTTTCCCACCGGCGAATCGAGCCGCGGCATGAACTTGCACACGGTCGTCTATTTCGTCTCCACGCCCAACAGCAACCACGGGAACCCCTGGAAAGCGAACAGTTTTCACCCCGGCGGAGTGATGACCTGCTTCGCCGATGGTTCGGTGCATTTCATTCCCGACACCATCGAACTCGACGTCTTCAAAGGGCTGGCAACCATCGCCGGCGGCGAAGTGCCCGACTCAACGGCCTGGGGCAACTGACGAACATCGCCTTTCGCACAGGAATGCGCATTGTGCCTGCGTGTTTCGTCACTCAGCCCCCCGGTAGAACTGGTTCATTCTGCCGGGTAGGATGCTGACACGCCTTCGCGTTGTACCTTTCGACGCCGTTAAGACAAATCTTCTCTCGAATTTCGAAAAGAAAGCCGTAGAGCCATGACCACCCGCATGATCAAGAACCTCGCCTTCGCATCTATTACCAGCCTCGTCTCGCTCGCAATCGCTGGCTGCTGCTGTTGTATGGGTAACTTGGACCCGTCGAAACCGCTGCCTCCAGAGATGCAAGCAATCGTCGATGAGATCGAAAGTTACGGCGGATCGGCGACGGTTATTTTTGGAGAAGTGACCGACGTCGACTTGAGTGATACAGGTTTTCCCCAGGCTGATTTGGTCAAGCTTGAGAAGCTGACATCGCTAACAAGCCTGTCGCTCAACGGGCTGGGGCTGGATGATTCAGCGCTGCAGCATCTGCGCCCGCTGACCAAGCTGACCACTTTGAACATCTATGAAAACACGCTGACCGGTGCGACGCTCGACCAGCTTTCTGGTATGACGAGGCTCCAAGACCTGGACTTGGACTACAATCCGATTACCGACGACGGGGTGGCGCACCTAGCCAAGATACGCAGCCTGGAAACGATCTTCCTGACTGACAGCGAAGTTACCGATGCCGGTATCGCCCATCTGCGGTCACACCCGAGCCTCGACTCCATCATTCTCGACAACTGCAACATTACGGACGCCTGCATTGCCGACCTGAAGACGATTTCCAATCTCTACGAGTTGAGCTTGACGGACAACGCGATCACTGATGCCAGTGTTGATCAACTCAAGACGATGTCCGGCCTATCGCACCTTTACATCGACGGTACGCAAATCAGCGAAGACGGGTACCGGCAGTTGAAGGCGGCGCTGCCCGAATGTGATATCACGAACGACTATGAGTGATTCCTATCGTAGTACTTCCATCTGTTTGTTTCATCGTTCTCTTTACCTAACCAAAATCTAGCTGCCATGCGCCGTTCAGCACTTTTCAATCTTCTGTCAGTAGGGTTTCTCTCCCTGGTTTCCATCACAATCGCGGGGTGCTGCTGTTGTTGCGGGGACACCAGCGGAATCAATCTGCCGTCACCCGCCGAACTTCCGCCTGAGATTCAGTTGATAGTCGATGAATTGGAAGCCGACGACCACTATGTGACTGTCGAGAACGGCAAGGTGACAGGCATTGACATCGGCAGCAAGGACAAAACGCCCGCCCTGCTGGAGAAGTTGCCGAAGCTGTCGACGCTGGTCAGCTTGACCATGAACGACATGAATCTGAACGACGAAGACCTCGATCACATTCCGTCACTCACGAACCTAGAGATGCTGGAACTGTACGGGAACAATTTGACCGGGGCATCGCTCGATCGTTTGAGCGGCATGCAAAAGCTGACGCATCTCGATCTTGATGACAACCCTGTCACTGACGACGGTCTGCAGCATATCGGAAACCTTTCCAATCTGGTTCCGCTGTACCTGAGTTCCACCGAAGTTACCGATGCGGG
>CALBTA010000572.1 GCA_937967755.1 uncultured Planctomycetaceae bacterium
GCCGCCCAGCGGCGCAAGCGCGTGGGCATTGCCTTGGAAGCGGTCAACCTGACGGATCGGGCGGGCCACTACCCGCGGCAGATGTCGGGGGGGCAGGAACAGCGGGTCGGCATCGCCCGAGCCATTGTCGCCAGCCCGACGATCGTTGTCGCCGACGAACCGACCGGCAACTTAGACGATGATACAACCGAGCAAATCCTTGAGTTGCTTCGCCGGGTGAACCAGGAACTCGGTCTGACCCTGTTGATGGTAACGCATGACGAAGGTGCGGCGCAAACCGCCGGGCGGCTGATTAGATTGGAACGGGGGAAGTTGATCGAAAGCGAAGCATCGAAACAGAACAAACTGAGAACGGCGTGAACACTCAATCGTAGGACGCAGTGGAACTGCGTTCTACTTGCGAGCGAACAACTGCAACCATGTTCAAATTCACCCCATACATCTGCAAGAGCCTGTGGCGGCATCGCACGCGGACGATGCTTACGGTCAGCGGTACGGCGGTGGCGCTGCTGGTGTTCTGCTTCGTGAGTTCCGTGCAGCAGGGCATGCGGCAACTGACCCAAAGCCGGCAATCGCAACGCACATTGATCGTGTTCCAAGAGAACCGCTTTTGCCCCATGAGCAGCCGCCTGCCGGAAGACTATCAGTGCCACCTGTCGCGGCAGGCGGGCGTTCAGCAAGCCGTACCGGTCAAGGTGTTCACCAACAGTTGCCGGGCCAGTTTGGATTCAATTGTCTTTCATGGGCTTCCGCCAATCCAGTTGCAAGCGGCCCGCCGCGTGGAAATTCAGTCCGGCAGTTTCGCGCAGTTTGAACAACAGTACGACGGCGCGCTGATTGGCCAGGTCGTCGCGGCACGCCGGAACCTAAAGGTCGGAGACAAATTCACCATCGGCCAGATCACGGTGTTGGTCGCGGGGATCTTCGCGTCGCCGGTCTCTGCGGACGAGAATTTGATCTACACCCATCTCGAATTTCTACAACGTGCCCGCGGGAAAAACGACGTCGGCAACGTCACCATGCATGAGCTTGTTCTGACGGATGATGCCGATGCCCAGGTCGTCTCCGCCGCCATCGATGCCCACTACCGCGGCGGCCCGGTCGCCACGACCACGCGAACCAAAGGGATGTACCAGGCCGATACGCTGGCCGATCTGGCTCAACTCATCGGGTTCATTCACTGGCTGGGGTACGCTTGCGTCGCGTTGGTGCTGGCGCTGGTCGCCACCACCACCGTGATGTCCGTTCAAGACCGCATCAAGGAACATGCCGTGCTGCAAACCCTGGGCGTTCGCCCCTTGCGCATCCTGCGTTTGGTGATCGCCGAAAGCATGATCCTCAGCACTGCGGGCGGGTTGATCGGCGTGGCGTTGGGATTGGCCGTGCTGCAATGGGGCGGATTGTGCGTGGCCGCCGAAGGTGTCACCATCGCTTTTCGCCCTTCGCTCGATCTCATTTGGCTAGGCGTTGGTGTTTCGCTGATCGTCGGGCTGCTCGCCGGCGTCGCGCCCGGTTGGCAAGCTGCACAAACGAAAATTGTTGACGCGCTGCGCCGCGGGTAAGCGCTCGCCCGTTGGACGGAATTCCATTCCGTCCTGTACGCAGTGGAACTGCGTTCTACAGGTGTCGATCAATCCTGGCGAATCACCAACCGTACGCCGACAAACGTGCGTTGATCGCGGTCGCCTAGCCTGTCGCGGTAAGCGCTGCGGCAGTTCTCAGCGGCGCTCACCCAGCCGCCGCCGCGAACTTCTGAATCGTCGCACCATTCGGCCACGTTGCCGTATATATCATGCAGCCCCCAGGGGTTCGGCAAGTAGGAACCAACGGGTGCCGGGTTGGCGAAACCATCATCCAGTCTGCGGTGGGCGGCGTTGGAATAGATATCGCCGGTGTCGTAGAAACTCTTGTCGGCGAAGTTCGCGTGCCGGGGGAGTTGGTTGACGTCGTCGCCAAAATAGAAGCGCGTTTTCGTTCCGGCCCGGGCGGCGTATTCCCATTGGTCTTCGGTCGGCAAGCCGTAACTCCAACCGCTGGGCAAATTGCCGGCCTTGCGTTCCGATTCGTTCAGCGGCTTCACCGCGCGGGCCAGCGTGTCCTTCGACTGGCTGACCATATTCACAGGGTGAAGTTTTTCCTCGCCGATCGCTCCGCGGTGCCGGTTGCCGATCCACCGCCCTTGCGACCATTCGTACTTCGCGATCCAGAACCCTTTTTCGATGACCACCTCGCGCTGCGCCTCATCGGGATAGCGGCCGGGTGTATCGTCCGGGCTGCCGGCGGTGTACTTGCCGGCTGGGCACCAGCAAAAGACCATGCCGCGCCCGTTGACCCACTCGTCACCGGGTTTGTTGCCTGGCTTTAACTCGCTTGGCGGACTGATCGCGGTGGAACCCGCGCCGGTGACCGCACCGTCGGCCAGCGTCATTTGAAAATGATCGCCACTACGTTTCACGATTTCCAGGAACTCTCCTTGGCCAGTAAGCGAAGCCGAGAAGCGGTTGCCGTCTACGCGAGCCAACAGGCAGCCGCCGGGAATCTCCGATTCGTTCGCAAGTGTTTTAGGGCAAGCAAGGATCAACAGGTTGTGCAAACTGCCGCCGCGCGTCGTGAGCGCCTCAAACACGCGCCGCACGCCCAAGCCGCGCCCGCTCTTGGAACTGACTCCCAATAAGCACAACTGTTCTTTCCCGTTGTAGGAACCGGGCAGCGCTTGCCCACTGAACAACACCAGCGCCGTGCCGCGCGTCGGTGTTCTTTCAGCGAAGCTATCGACGGCTTGCTGAAGCTCCTTTTCATCCAGACCTTGAACAATCTCGCAGCGGAAGCCGTACCTCTCTAGCCCGCCGGCCAGCAATTTCATATCACGCCGCGGAATCGCCAGTTCCCCATCGGAATGGGCGCTGTTGTCGATCAACAGCGCGGCGCGGTGTTCCGCAAGTGCTGCAGGCCCACACGCCAGCATGAGTATCAGAGTAAGAAGACGGGTTCTTTTCATGGCAAATCGAAGTTTTTGGACGAAGTCAAACCATCAACTCCGCCAGTGGGCCTTCTTGATCGAGGTCGAGTATTTGCGAGTCCTTGATGCCGAATGTGTCGCGGCGGTCGCCGAGGGCGGCCAGCAGCGAAAGGTACAAGTTCGCCGTCGTGCGGTGACCCGGCTGTCCGTACCAAGGGTAACGCAGATAGCGGTCGCCCAACTTCAACCGCCCGCCGAGGTCGCCGATCAGCACAAACGGCCATTGGTTGCACAGAGGGTGATGCCCTTCGGCCGAATCGGAAAGGTAAACCACCAGCGTGTTGTCCATCATCGTGCCCTCGCCTTCGGGTATGGCTTCCAGTGTGCGGATGAACTTCGCCAACTTTTCCAAACATTTGCGACGAATCAATGCATGGCATTCGGCGGCAGAAAGCCCCGCGGCGCTGCCGCCGTGACCGATTCCGTGCGAGCCGATGTAGCCGCTGCCTTTGCCCACTTCGCTGGCCATGCAGTCCAGCCCGATGCGGTCGGGGCCAGCGCCGGCGGACATCGTTACGACGTTCGTCAGCCCCGCGATCAATGTTCCCGCAGCGATGTCGAACTGGGCTTCCAGGCGGTCGAAGATGCCGGTCGGCTCGGT
>CALBTA010000573.1 GCA_937967755.1 uncultured Planctomycetaceae bacterium
CTGCTACTCCTTACATAGCAAGAGGTTACGATGAAAGCCTTAGGTTCAGTGAAGCCCATCGCGTCCATCAAAGTCTGTGCATCTGTGGTTCTTCTCGTCGCGGCAATCAGCGCGACTGTTCTTTCACAAGCCGAAAAGGCTCCCCCGGCACAGCGGCGGGCGTCGGCCCAGAAGTTGTTCCAAGAGGGCAACTGGCGCGATGCTTACGAGAAATATCACGACTTGTGCCTCGACGAAGCCAATGGCGGGAACGAAGCAGCCGTCGATTTGAGCCAGGCGATTCAATGCCTCCACCGGCTGGGCCGGATCAAGGAAGTTGACGCGCTGCTGGAAGATACGGTCAAGGCGCACGGCGAAGATTGGCACGTTTTGATGGCCGCTGCCAACCAGTACCTGAACCTCCCCCACCAAGGCTTCATGATCGCCGGCGAGTATGAGCGCGGCCACCACCGCGGTGGCGGTCGGGCGATGAATTCGCTGGAACGTGATCGTGTGCGGGCTATGCAGCTCATGACCCAGGCGATGCCCCACGCCAACAACGACGACGACAAGCGGGCCGTTTCGCAGTTCTACATGAACCTGTCGAACCAACTGCTGTACAACCGCGGCTACCACGAAGCCTGGCGGATGCAGTACGCCACAAACCTCGACGAACTGCCCGACTTGGAAGAGGGCTATCCGCATTACCGCAACTGGAACGGCGCGCCGGTCGACGAAGAAGGCAACCCGGTTTTCTACACCACCACCCGAAGCTGGAAAGAGGCCGAGAACGACGGGCAGCGTTGGCGGTGGGCCTTGGAGCAAGTGGTAGCGAACAACCCCAACCGCAGGTTCGAAGTCTTGCAGCACCGGGCGCAGTTCTGCCAGAACCAGTTCGGCGTGCAAACGATGCAGTATTACGGACGCGGCTGGCGCGGCGGGCGCAGCACGGGCGGCGACGACGATAGCGGCACCTACGCTCTGCATACGCTGGAAGAAAACGAAACGATCGCTCGCCTGGCTTCGGGCATCAAACGTTTCGAACTACCCGATGAGTTCAACCACGTGAAGCTTTATCAGCAAATCGCCGACGAAGGCAAAAGCGGTTACGACCAACAAGCGACCGAACAGCTAACCCACATTTTCCAAAACCGCCGGCAATATCCGAAGGCGGCAGAGCTTTGGCGCGAACTGATCGCCGAACACGGCCCGGGCGGGAACAATTATCGCCAACAAGCCCTCAACCAGATCGTCAAGAACTGGGGCCGCTTCGAGCCAGTCGGCACGCAGCCTTCGGGTCAAACGCCGACGTTCGAATTCACCTTCCGCAACGCTGAAAAAGTCCGCTTCGTCGCTGAGGAAATCAACATCGATCAACTGCTGGCCGACGTGAAGGCGTACCTGAAATCCGATCCCGGCCGGCCCGATTGGAACCAGATCAACATTGCCAACATCGGCCACCGCTTGATTCATCAGGATGGCGGCAAATACATCGGCGAGGAGGCTGCCCGTTGGGATGTCGACCTAAAGCCGCGCGACAACCACTGGGACCGCCGAATCACCGTAACCGCCCCGACCAAGAAGCCGGGCGCGTACATGATCACCTCGAACCTGGACGACGGCAACGTCAGCAAGCTGATCCTGTGGGTGGCCGATACGGCGATCGTGAAGAAAAACCTGGACGGGGCGAGCCTCTATTTCACGGCCG
>CALBTA010000574.1 GCA_937967755.1 uncultured Planctomycetaceae bacterium
GAGCCACAAGTGTTGCACTTCAAAACCGAGAGCGCAGTACACTTTTCTTGGCAGATTCTCAGAACTTTTTTCCAAAGTAGGTCGACACTCCGTGATGAACAGAAGCGTGAACCAGCTGCCCACTTGATTGCCCTCGGATGCAGCACGACCGGTGATTCCCTTCCTGGCTAAAATGGGCAATTTGCCCGCAGCTCAGATCGCCACGGAGTGCCGATCTACTTTGCCCAAAGCGGGACGGGTCGCCGAACTCCAAAGTCCTATCCTCCAAGCCAATTGCAATCGAGGGATGGCTGAACTAGGCTGACTTCGTCGAGAATCTATCTGAATTCCCGGACGGATTGACAATCCGTGTGTCTTCCGGGCTTCCTACTAAGTTCTCGTTGAGCGAGTTTTTTGGCAATCTACTGTTGGGGAATTTGTGCTGTGAAATGCAATCACTGGCGATCTTCGGGAGCGGCGGCTCTTTCAGTTTGCGCGTTGCTGCTGACTCTGCAAACGGGGTGCGAGTTGGTGAGCGGTACGCCGTCGGTCGAGTTGGAAGATCTGCGGGCCGAGAACGAAGATTTACGCAAGGAAAATGAGGAGCTGCGCGACGACATCAAGAAGCTCCGCGCCCAGTTGGAGAAACCGGCGGTTGATGTGCTGCGCAGCTATCTGGGCGAGCGGAATTTTTCCAGCCGCGTTGTCTTCAATGACGAAGGGAGCGTCACCCGAGCGGATCTGACCGACATCGAATTCCCCAACAAGGACCTGTACATCTTTTCGATGCTGCCCAATCTGGAGCGGCTAACGCTGTGGGGGGCGGGCATCACCGATGATGGCATGTCGGAAATCTCCAAGCTTACGCAGATCACACACCTGACCCTGTTCAATACCGAGCTGACTTCCGACGGGTTGGAAAAGCTGAAACCGCTGTCGGATAATTTGCGGATGCTGAACCTTCGCCGCAGCACCTACCTGACCGACGACGGGCTGGCGCACCTGAAGAATTTTCGCGGCCTGGTGCAGCTTGATCTGCTCTACAACAATTTCACCGACGAAGCCTTGGTGCACGTGAACGAGTTGGAAGCGCTCAAGGTGCTCGACCTGCGCGGCTGCGTGTTGATCACCGACGCCGGCCTGGCGGAACTCGACAACCTTGAGAACCTACTGGTGCTGAAGCTACGCAACGCGGCGGTCACTGACGAAGGGATGAAGACCGTCGCCCGCTACGAAAAACTGAAACAGCTTTTCATTCAAGACGCCAGCATGAGCGACGACGGGCTGAGCCACCTGGCCGGTCTGAAAAACATGGAAGATCTGACGCTGTTCGGCCTATACGGTATCACCGACGATGGGCTGAAACACCTGCAGGACATGGAGAAGATGCGGGCGCTGTCGCTGCGTGATGCGCGGATCGACGGATCGGGGCTGAAGCATTTGCAGGGGATGAAAGGTCTTGCACAATTGAACATCAGCGAAACCGATACGAGCAACGAAGGCCTGGGCTATTTGAGCAAGCTGACTTCTCTCGAGCGGCTCGACCTGTGGCTGACGAAAATCGACGACGATGGCCTGAAGCACCTGGAGGAAATGGAAAATCTGCAGTGGCTATCGCTGGCGCAAACGGAAGTCACCAACGATGGGCTGAAATCGCTGGCTGGGTTAAAGAACTTGAAAGACTTGAATCTGCAAGAAGCGAAGATCGATGACGAGGGGCTGAAACATCTGCACGGGCTGGAAAAGCTGACGACGCTGAACGTGGCCGGCATTCCGGGCGTCACCGACGAAGGCATCGCCAAGCTGGAACAGAAGTTGCCAGGGCTGAAGAACGTTACGAAGTGACGACTTCGCGAACAGCGTTCGCGCGTTGCCGGTTTTGTTCGTCCACGACGACAATCCGCGGGGCATGACGGGCGACTTCTTCCTCTTCGTATTCGGCGTAGCTAACGATGATCACCATATCGCCCGGCCGCACGAGATGGGCCGCTGCGCCGTTGATGCAAATCTCACCGGAACCGGCGGGTGCGGGTATCGCGTACGTCGTCAAGCGGTGGCCGTTGGTGATATCGAGAATGTCGACCTGTTCGTATTCGCAGATATCCGCGTTCCGCATCAGGTCAACGTCGATGGTGACGCTGCCTTCATAGTGCAGATCGGCCTCGGTCACCGTGGCGCGGTGAATTTTCGATTTGAGCAAGGTGCGTCGCACGCGCAGGTTCCTGATTGAAGTGGAAAAACTTCGCCCGGCTTTACGGCACCGGAATACTCGAATTTTACCACTGGTCCGACAAGAAGCGAAGGTACGCCCACGGTGCGTTTGCGAAGAAAAATATCCGCTGCGCCCTAAGACAACCAGCGGACGAGCTAGACACTGCGTTCACTGCGTGCTTCGCAAATCGACTTAGCGATCACGACCAGCCACAACACGATAATGGCCGCGATCGACCCCCCAACGACTGCAGCGGTGTGATCCTTCACCGTATCGACCGTAAACCCAGCAATGCCTAGAAACGCCTGCTTGATCAGTTCGCGGCCAAAGAACGCCGCTGGTACGGTAACCAGCAAGAAACCTGCCCCACCCGCGATCACGACGCGGCGAATCCATTTTGGTCGAGGCATTTGGTTCCGCTCCCAGGGGAATGGGTTGATGGCATTCTGATATTCGCTTCGCTGGGGCGAATATTGCGATTGCCCTACATCCCGATGGGGTGCCGAGGTGACGGCCTGCTCTGCTTGGTTACGTCGAGTTTTCGCGCCCGCGACGATGTTGTATGAGTGCCCGCCACTTGAGCACTTGTTCGTCCGTCAAACTACCAAGGATGTTTTCCAGCGCCTGGTTGACGACGTCTTGCGACTTGCCGTACCAAACTTCCGGCGGCTCGTCTTGCGAGTCTTCGTAGGCCTGGCTGAGCGAGTTCGATGCACCAACCATCACCCCTTCGATCGATTCCTGTTGTTCTTTAGAAAGCCCTAGCCCTCTGGCAACCTCAGGCTCCATGAGGATGTTGACGCCGTCCAGAACGCCTCGAAGCCGTTCGTTGGGCGGGCGGTCGGCATAGTGGGCGGGAATACTGCTGCGGACGCCGGCTTTCTCTTGCTTGCCGAACGCGCCGCCCATCAGCGAAGTGAACCCAACGCCGATCGCCATGGCGACACAAGCCACCGCGATCAGGTTGCGAACTTGCTGGCTGGCGGTGGGAACGTCTTTCCGACGCTGTTTTCCTTTGTCATCCGTTTCGGTCGAAATGACCGAGATGCGCTGGAAGCCAACGATCTGATGATCATCGATCTCTTGCACGTGAATCACTCGTGCGCGGTACCACCCGGTGTAGATGCCTACTTCCACTTCGTCGTTGATTTTCAGATTGACCTTATGGTCCATCTCCAGCGCCATACCGCCGGCCGACTCCTCGCGCAGCTTTCCCTTCCAGGTACGCCCGCTGCGCTGCACGGTGGCCTCTTCCCGCCCTCCCTGTGCTGGGTAGCGGTAGCTGCGGCGCTGATCGCCGCTGACCGGTGCTGACTCGAACCGAGCCAGGGTCTCTTCGTCCAGGACGACGGTCGAGTCGTTCAGTTGATTCAGTTCGTGCGTCTGCTTGCTCATGGTTCAAACAGCCCTTCTTGGGTCTCGGTCGCCTTAAAGGTCCAACGTCGTTCCGTCCAATAGCCGTGCCGCGGTAGGCTCGATTGCCAGGAAATTTCGGCCCCGGTGGTTAAACACCGTGTCATCCAACTCCGCTGGTTCCAACGAGAGATCACACTGACCAACCTCATTCGCCACCACGCGCAGCATCAGGTGCGGCAGGATATCGGCCTCGTCCAGAAGCTCTGCCAAGGCGGCGCTGGCGCTGGGGGAAACGGTGATCATGGTGTGCAAAGCTGAAGATTCACGCTGCTCGGCGGCCACGCGGTGCGCGACACAGCAGGCGCACAACGGGTGCGCCCTTACCTTAAACGTAGCATTCAAAACGGCCATCGACCTGAGCAAGCCGGCCGCTGAGGTAGGTTCGGTTGTAGCGGTTATGAGAAGCGTGGGCCGTTGAAGTAGTACGGACCTCCATGTCCATACACCAGAAAGTCCGTCAGGCGTTGCGATTCTTCTGTTCCTGGCCGCGAACCTCGCATGAGTTACGCGGTGCCCGTATAGTAAAAGTCATGCCACGGTTCGTAATCTTGCATCACGAAATGCCCAAGGGCTCGAGTCGCCCGACGCACTGGGATTTGATGATCGAAGTTGACGGCGCGCTGCGCACTTGGGCGCTTGAATCGCCGCCGGGCCTAGAGGCCTCCATAAACGCGGTAGAACTCGCCCCGCACCGCATCGACTATTTGCAGTACGAAGGTCCCGTCACCGGCAACCGCGGTTCGGTCTCGCGTTGGGACGATGGCACCTATGAAATCATTCCCAGCGCGAGTGAAGAACTGGTACTGCAAGTGGATGGGCAACGGTGCAGCGGGCTGCTATCGATCACCGCCGAATCTGGTGAGGACAATCAGCGCTTCAACGTTTCGCTGCGAAAGAGTTGACCGACGATGACGCGCTGTACGTTGTTGCTGCCGCCTGTCCCGTCAGGCTTCACCGTGCGGCCGGAGAGAAAAACTTCCCCTTCGCGCACCTCGACCCCTTCAATGATCAGCCGGCCGTCGATGCCTTCGACATCCTCAGGGATTTGGATCAGCGCCACCTGGTCGCCGTCGACTTCGTTCCAGCGAATGCCGACGTTCGTGCGGTCGGCGGCATTGTCGGCGATCTTCTTGACTTGCCTCATCGGAACGGGCAGCAACCCGGCCCGGGCGTCGCGCAGCCGGACAGCTAGTTCGTTGGGGTTTTCCGTCAGGTACAAATCGACGCCGACAACCACCACGGTTTCAACCTGGCTGGTCACCACTCGAAATGCCGCGCGGGCATGGTCTTCTTCGATCTTCACGCGCGGGTCGTGAACGTTCGGCGGCA
Organism: uncultured Planctomycetaceae bacterium; assembly: GCA_937967755.1. GTDB lineage: Bacteria > Planctomycetota > Planctomycetia > Pirellulales > Pirellulaceae > CALBTA01. Next base: position 4,937 of record CALBTA010000574.1, read on the forward strand.
ACATCTTGGGATATTTTTCCTTCAGGTCCGATGCCAGCCAGCCATTGACCTGGGCTTGGGTGAAAACCGCTTCCCACTCGCCGCGCTGCCGCGCTTCGTCCCGAAGTTCCAACGCGTGGCGCTCGAACTCGTCGCCGGCTTCGATGCGCTCTTGCTGAATTTCAGGCTGAACCTCGGCGACCGCTTCGACGTACCACGGCTCCTCGTGCTGCGAAGCCCGCCAGGTGCCGAAAGCCAAGACCGCGATCACCACGAGCAAAATCGAGAGGATGATCCCGGTGATTTTCAGGAATTTCCACACAACGCGGCCTTCGTGGAAAGAAATTCGTTTGCCCAATGCGTCCACCGTGGATTGGCAAAAAGTGCCGAATAGTAGAAATCGGCGGAAAGGGGGTCAATGGGAATGCGGAAAATACAGGTCAGCTGGCGAGAAAAAATAGTTGAACGGATCGGCCGGATTTGATACGATCCACCTCCCACACTTAAAGGTACGACCACCCTGTGAAATTATTCGGACCATCGCCTCGAAGGGAAACAGGCCATGTTGAACATTCTGGGACGACGCGACCACAAAAGCGGATTTTGCGATGGCATGAGCCGCCGCAATTTCTTGACCGTCGGTTCGATGGCATTCGGCGGGTTGACGCTTTCGCAGTTGCTATCTGCCGAAGCGCAGGCGGGTATCGGCAAATCGCAAAAATCGGTGATCAATGTTTTCCTGCCGGGCGGGCCTCCGCACCAGGATATGTGGGACATCAAAGAAGACGCGCCCAGCGAAATCCGCGGTGAATTCAAGTCGATCCCAACGAACGTTTCGGGCATTCGCATCTGCGAGTTGTTCCCCAGCATCGCCGGCATGATGGACAAGTTTGTGCCGATCCGCTCGATGGTCGGCGCCAAAGGCGGGCACGATGCTTATCAATGTATGCACGGCCGCGCGATGGGCGACCGCGCACCCAGCGGCGGTTGGCCGCAGATGGGTTCGTGGCTTTCCAGAACGCTGGGGCAAACCACGCCTGGCGTGCCGGCCAACGTCTCGTTGATGTACGG
>CALBTA010000575.1 GCA_937967755.1 uncultured Planctomycetaceae bacterium
CCTCGGGGCGACAAAGAGACTATCGGAAAGAAATCCCGACAAAAATCAACAGTGACAGCGTTGGTATCACTGTACCGGAAGCGCCGCCTGTATCAGGCAGATTTGCGCAGTGCTGCCGGCCGGGGGGCCAATTCGTAGCGCAGCGGCTGTTCGTCGGTTGTCACGACCTGGCGTCCCAGGCGACGATCCAAGTTGATGACAATCGGTGCCCGCAAGTTCGCTGTCAACTCTCCATCGTGGTTGCTGACCAGAGCTAGAACGTACGTTCGGTCCTCCTTACCCAACTGCAACGAACCCAACTCTCCGCGCGCCACGCGCAACTGGTAATCGGGAACGAACCGTCGGGGGCTGACCACCGCCATTGCCAATCCGGGGCGCGTAATGCACTGCAACCAACCGACCGCCGGGTTTTCTTCGTCCGCCAACAGCACCCAATGCTGATTGTCTTCAAATCCCATCAGTCCGTGCGGGAAGAGCAAAATGTCTTCAGCGTCGATCGTGACTTGGCCAAAACGAGTTGTCGAGATCTCCATCGTGGGCACCCGTGCTTCGCTAATTTGGTGTTTCGCGGCAAGCGCATGCAATGACAGCGTGGCCCTGAGCCGCGCCTTCTTCATCAACATCGACCGCACGTCACTCCCCCACCAGTAAAATCCGCACGATTGGCAACACAAGCAAGAACCATTCGAGCGAAAGCGACCCGAATCGTGCAAAATTCCCATCAAAAAACGTTGATTCAAAATTCGTTTTTGGTATAACCAATCCCACGCCGGGTCATCAATTGGCCTGCCAGCCCACCCACTTTGCCCTCCTGATAGCAAGGAACTCTGCGATGTTGAAATTCACCTTCGACAATCGGCATGCGTATTGTGACGGCGTTTCGCGGCGGAGTTTTCTGCAAGTCGGTGCGATGAGTTTGGGCGGGCTGACGCTGGCTGGGTTGCTGCGCGCCGAAGCGCAGGCGGGCGTTGGAAATTCGCATAAGGCGATCATCAACATCCACTTGGGTGGTGGGCCTTCGCATCAGGATATGTTTGACCTAAAACCCAATGCGCCCGTCGAGTACCGCGGCGAGTTCAACCCGATTCACACCAACGTTTCGGGCATCGACATTTGCGAACACTTCCCCAAGTTGGCCCAGATGGCCGACAAGTTCGCCGTGATTCGTTCGCTGGTCGGCAGCAGTGCGGGGCATAGCAACTACCAAACGCACAGCGGCTTCAATCAGCGCGATCTGGAAAATGTCGGCGGACGCCCGGCAATGGGTAGCGTGATCAGTCACCTGAAAGGGCCAACGCCATCGGGTGCGCCTCCGTTCGTTTCCTCCAACGGCGGCGAACCCGGTTTCCTGGGGCCGGCGTTCCGTCCCTATAAACCCGACGGGGCCGGGCGTGCGAACTTGTCGCTCAACAGCGGCATGACGGAAGATCACCTGGCTGACCGAACCAGCTTGCTCGGTTCGCTCGACCGCGTTCGCCGAGACATGGACCGCACCGGGCGGATGGAGGCGATGGATTCCTTCACGCAGAAAGCGACCGAGGTCGTCACTTCCGGCACGCTCGCCGATGCGCTCGACGTTCGCAAGGAAGACCCGAAGGTACAAGAGCGTTACGGCAACCGCGACGGCAGCAATTTCCTGCTCGCCCGGCGGATGATCGAAGCCGGGGTGCGAATGGTCTCATTCAACTGGGGCAGTTGGGATACGCACAGCAACAACTTCACAAAGCTGCGCGACCAACTTCCCAAACTGGACATCGCGATGAGCGCCTTGATCGAAGACCTCGAGCAGCGCGGGATGCTGAATGATGTTTCGATTGTGATGTGGGGCGAATTCGGCCGGACACCGCGTGTGAACAACAACGGCGGCGGTCGTGATCACTGGCCGAAACTTGCCGGGGCGTTTCTGGCCGGCGGCGGCATGCAAACCGGTCAGGTCATCGGCAAGTCGACAAAATACGCCGAAGAAGCGCTGGAGCGCCCGGTCCACTTCCAGGAAGTGCATGCCACCCTGCTGCAAAACTTGGGCATCAACCCCGTCGCGCAACAAATCGAAGACCCCGCCGGCCGCCCGCAGTACCTGCTAGAACACCGCGACCCGATTGGTGAGTTGGTTTAGCAAAGGTACGACGGCATTCCAAGGCCGTCGACGCCGTACCTAGACATTCGGCGGCCGTTTGTGGATAACCAAGGGCGATGCGTTTGCCCGTTTCCTCTTATCCACAAGGCCCCGCCATGTTCGCACTTCACGGAAGAATCACCCCGATTTTCACGGGCACGTTGGTCGCCGCGCTGCTCGCCGGCGTCGCGCCCGCCCAAGACGAAAAACCCAAGGACGATACCCCTTTGCATCGGGCGAAGGTGGAGATCGAATATGTCTCGAAAGAGTCACTGGGCAAGGGTGTGACGTTGGCGGTGATGAACAATGGGTTGACGGTGATCGTCCGCGAGAACCATGCCGCGCCGGTCGCCACGGTCCGAAGTTATGTTCGCAACACCGGCAGCGCCTACGAAGGGCCGCATTTTCTCGGAGCCGGGTTGAGCCACGTGTTGGAACATCTGGTTTCCGGCGGGACGAATCGGAAGCGCAAGGAGTCGGAGATTCGGGCCATCATCGATTCGATGGGAGGGCGAACGAACGCTTATACCTCCAACGACATCACCGGTTACTACATCGATTGCCCGGCGTCGCGGGTGAATGAAACGATCGAACTGATCGCGGATTCGATGCAGCACGTGGTGTTCGACAACGAAGAGTACGCCCGCGAGTTGGGCGTGGTTCAACGTGAACTGGAGATGGGCGAGGCCGACCGCGACCGCATGATGTATCACGCGATGAAGCGGCTGATCTACACGCAACACCCTACGCGACACCCGACCATCGGCTACATGCAAGTGCTGCAAGGAGTGTCGCGGCAGGACATCGTTGATTTTTACAAGGCCCGTTACATCCCGCAAAATATCATCTTCGTGGTCGTCGGCGATGTCGAGACGGATGCCGTGCTGGCCGAAGTTCTTGAGAACTTCAAATACTTCAAACGCGGCATCGATGCCCAGCCGTTGCTCGCCGACGAGCCGGA
>CALBTA010000576.1 GCA_937967755.1 uncultured Planctomycetaceae bacterium
ACACCGGCACGCATCGCGAGGCATCGATAACGTGAACGACGCTGCCGTCACAACGTGGGGCGATTCGCACGGCAGTATGCTTCGCGCTGGTCGTCGCGCCGCCAATCAACAGCGGCGTCGTCATTCCCTGCCGCTGCATTTCCTTGGCGACGTGTGCCATCTCATCCAGGCTGGGGGTGATCAAACCGGAAAGCCCAATGATGTCGGCGTTCTTTTCAACAGCGGTTTGCAAAATCTTTTCCGCCGAAACCATTACGCCCAAATCGATGATTTCATAATTGTTGCAGCCCAACACAACGCCGACGATGTTCTTGCCGATATCGTGAACGTCGCCCTTCACCGTGGCGAGCAGCACGGTCCCGCGGGTTTGTGAAGCGGCCCCGCCGGCGGCGATTTTTTCTTCCTCCATGAACGGAGTGAGGTACGCCACGGCCTTCTTCATCACGCGGGCGCTTTTGACCACCTGCGGCAGGAACATTTTCCCCGCCCCAAACAGGTCGCCGACCACGTTCATGCCGTCCATCAGCGGGCCTTCGATCACTTGCAGGCAGCGGTCGTACTGCTGGCGGGCTTCCTCGGCATCTTCCACGATAAACTTGTCGATTCCCTTGACCAACGCGTGCGATAGCCTTTCGTTGACGGACTTTTTCCGCCATTGAAGTTCCGCTTCGGGCGACTTCTTTCCGCCTTTGGCTTTTAACGTCTCGGCGTGATCGATCAACCTTTCAGTCGCGTCGGGGCGGCGGTTGAACAGCACATCTTCGACCAACTCCAGCAGCTTCGGCTCAACCTCTTCGTAAACTTCCAACTGCCCGGCGTTGACGATGCCCATATCCAACCCGGCCTTCACCGCGTGGTAAAGGAACGAAGCATGAATCGCCTCGCGCACCACGTCGTTGCCCCGGAACGAAAACGACACGTTGCTGACGCCGCCGGAAACCTTCGCGCCCGGGCACTCTTGTTTGATTCGCCTGGTCGCTTCGATGAAGTTGATGGCGTAGTCGTTGTGCTCCTCCATGCCGGTCGCCACGGTCAGAATATTCGGGTCGAAGATGATGTCTTCCGCATCGAATCCGACCTCTTCAGTGAGCAATTTGTACGCACGCTTGCAGATGTCAACCTTGTGGTCGACCTCCACGGCCTGCCCGGTCTCATCAAAGGCCATGACCACCACCGCTGCCCCGTACCGGCGAATGGTGCGTGCTTGCTCGAGAAACCGCTGCTCGTCGTCCTTGATGGCGATCGAGTTGACGATGGCCTTGCCTTGGACGCACCGCAAGCCGGCTTCCAGAACTTCCCACTTGGAACTGTCGATCATGATCGGCACGCGGGCGATATCGGTTTCGCCAGCGAGCAGGTTTAAAAACTTCGTCATCGCCGCCGGGCCATCGAGCAGGGCATCGTCCATGTTGATGTCGATGATGCTCGCGCCCCCTTCGACCTGATCGCGGGCAACGTCGAGGGCCTCTTCGAACTTTTCGGTGCGAATCAGGCGCGCGAAGCGGCGGGAACCGGTAACGTTCGTCCGCTCGCCCACCATGATGAAATTGCTGTCGGGGCGAACGGTTAGTGGTTCAAGTCCACTCAACCGCGTTAGCGGAGCGACCGAAACTCGCTTGTGCGGCTTCACATTCTTCACGCGATCGGCAATCGCCCGAATGTGATCGGGCCGCGAACCACAGCACGCGCCCAGGATATTGACCCAGCCGTTGTCCGCCCACTCGCCGACTTGCTCTGCCATTTTCGCGGGGCTCAGATCGAACTCGCCCATCTCGTTCGGCAAGCCGGCGTTGGGGTGGCAACTGATGTAGGTTGAAGCAACTTGTGAAAGCTCTTCGATGTGCGGCCGCATCACGGTTGGGCCGTTGGCGCAATTCATGCCGACCGACACCATCGGAACATGTGAAATCGAATTCCAGAACGCCTCGATGCTTTGGCTGGAGACGAAGGTCACGGCCGCCTCGTTGAACGTGCCGGAGACCATTACCGGAACTTCGTTGCCGGTTTCCTCAAAATACTTCGTGATCGCCATCAGGCAAGATTTCAGATTCAGTGTGTCGATGACCGTCTCTGGCAACAGCAGATCGACACCTGCTTCCACCAGGGCGGCGACTTGCTGGTAGTACGAATCGACCATTTCATCAAACGTGACATCGCGGTGGCTAGGGTCTTCCGTACTGGTCGAGATAGCCATCTGCTTGGTCGTCGGCCCGATGGAACCCGCTACGAAACGCGGCTTGTCGGGTGTGCGTTCGGTGAACTCGTCCGCCGCTTCCCGAGCGCAGGCGACCGCCGCGAAGTTGATCTCGCGTACCAGTTCCAGCGGCAAGTCGAACTCATCCATGCCGACCGGGCTGGCCCCGAACGTGTTCGTTTCGACGATGTCCGCGCCGGCATCGAAGTATTTCCTGTGAACCTCGGTGATCGACGCCGGGTGCGTCAGGCAGAGAATGTCGGTAAAGCGGGCCAAGTCCTTGGTATGCCCGGCGAACCGCTGGCCGCGCACCGCCGCCTCATCCAAGTTCAACGCCTGAACCATCGTCCCCATCGCCCCGTCAAGAACGAGAATGCGGTGCGCCAGAAGCTCGTGAAGCGTGTCAGTAGATTGTCGGTTGGCGGTCAATAGCATCCCATTTCCTGATCGTTCAAATCGCAAATTCAGCCAAGCTTGCCAGCGATAAGTATTGCAACCACAAGGCTTTACAACAACATCAAACCACCTTTAGCCGGGGCCAACGGCCCGCGCAATGCGGTTGCAAGGAACTTCTCTCAAGACAGCCAGCAACGCCATCAGTTCACTGCACTCTGCCGTTAAAGTTTACCTCACCGGCAAATTCCACATAACTCTCAAGGCCGTCGCAATCGCTACCGATAGATTCCGTATCCGCCCCGAGTGTGCGCACTCAGACGGGGCCAGCTTGTGTTGATTCAGCAAAACGACTCCATCGGGCTAGCGACCTATGACCGCAGCGACCTCCCAACCTTCGGCCAAGCAAGCCAACGCGACCTCGGAAGATTTCGCCGACGTGCCAGTCTTGCTGCGACTGCCGGATTTCAATCGCAGTGCGACCCGGCAACGGGTGGATACGATGGAACCCGCCCCGATCAATGATCGCGAACAAGACATCGCTGCGTCGGACGAGCAGACCGCTTCGTCTCGTCGTGGTAGCCGGACCGAGGGCCGCAGTGGGGCAGGTCAACGCGAAACTTCCCAACCATCAACCGTTTCGGCGAGCAACTCGCAACCCGCGGCCGGCGGTTCCAAAACGCTATCGCTGCTGTGGCGATTGGGAATCGTGGCGGCTGCCATCGGGTTGGTCGTACTGGCGTACCGAATCATCAACGGCCCGCCCGCCACGGGAGACGATGTACCTGCCGGTACGTTCACCGTGGTGCCGGCGGAAGACCAAATCGAAAGTGAAACGCCGGCGACGCCTCAAGCGCCGACCATCGCGCCCACGGAACTGGCGGCCGAGCCGGAAGGTTCACCGGCGGTTGCAATGCCCGACCCGATCACCGAATCCCAACCCGAAGCGCCACTGGCCGGCGATCAACCTTCGCACAGCGAATTGCCGATTACCGATCACCCAATGGGCCATGGCCATGGCTACGCGGATCCCGGGTCGGAAGCTGTTAACCAACACCACCGGGCAGGCGATGCCCCATCGCCAAGCTGGAACAGCCAAGCCGGCGATAGTTCCCGTCCGTGGAATGACACAGTCGATTCGTACGAGTCGACCCACGACCCGTATTCGACGACTTACGATTCGTTCGGCACAGAATCAAATCCCTATGCCGCACCAACGCAACCGCACACTCAGCCGCAGCCGCGCTCCGACACGGCGTTCGACCGACAGCCGACGCAAAATTTCCAAACGAACCCCTACGTCGAACGTG
>CALBTA010000577.1 GCA_937967755.1 uncultured Planctomycetaceae bacterium
CGCTGCCAATTTTCCGGCAGCCAACCACCGCACGGCTGCGCGGCTTCCCAAATAGCCGCAGCCGACGATCAGGTGCGTGGGGCGATGAGTACTCAAGGTGATTTACGCGTTATATCTGTGGGTTCAGACGTAGAACGGGCACTCTTGCCCGTTCGATCTCGAGCAGGAGTTCCCGAGCTACGTGTACCGGTTTCGTAACCACTCGATAATGAACCATTTTCCCCGGCGGCGAAACCAACTAAAGTATTATTGTGTACTTCCGCAGCCCTTTGGATAAGGACTTCCCTATGCGAATTTCTCGTTGGCTTTCCTCGGCTTTGGCGTTGTTGATCGTGCCCTGCCTGGCATTCACGGCGCTGGCCGACGACAAAACCGAAGCGGTCGATCTTACCGCCATCTTCAACGGCCAATCGCCCCAAAGCCTGAGCGACTTGCGGGCGATGGAAAGCCACGTTCAGGAGTTGTCGAAGCGCGTGATTCCGGCGACGGTCGGCGTTCGCGTCGGCGCGGCCCAAGGCAGCGGCGTGGTCATCGACAACGAAGGCCACGTGCTGACCGCCGCCCACGTTTGCGGCAAGCCCAACCGCGATGTCGTCTTCCTCTTCCCCGACGGCAAGCGGGCCAAGGGCAAGACACTGGGAACCAACCACGGCATCGACGCCGGCCTGATGAAGATTACCGACGAAGGCGATTGGCCGCACGTCGAGATGGGCAGTTGGGACGACGTGAAGAACGGGCAATGGGTGCTGGCGACTGGCCACCCTGGCGGGTATCAGAAAGAGCGCGGCGCGGTCGTTCGCCTGGGGCGTGTGCTGGGCAAGCGCGGCGGCGCGTTGACCACCGATTGCACATTGGTCGGCGGCGATTCGGGCGGGCCATTGTTCAACATGGATGGCCAGGTTGTCGGAATTCACAGCCGTATCGGCGGTTCGATCACCGCGAACATTCACGTGCCGATTTATACGTTCGACGACACCTGGGATCGCCTGGCCGCGGCAGAGGAATGGGGCGGCGGGCGCGGCGGCAACAGCCCGTTCATCGGAGTGATCGGCGAGCCTGATTCCGACGTGGCGAAAATTGCCGAAGTGCACGAAGACTCGCCCGCGGCCAAAGCCGGCATTCTGGCCGACGACATCATCATCGAATTCGCCGGTAAGGAAGTGACCAACTTTGAAACCCTCGCCCGGGCCGTCCGCGCGAAGAAGCCGGGCGACAAGGTGAAAGTCCGCGTCACGCGCGGCGACGAAGAAGTCGAGTTGGAAATGACCATCGGCCGCCGCGGCTAGAAGTAGGACGGGTTTGTAACCCGTCCACAATCCCCTCTCCCTCTGGGAGAGGGTTAGGGTGAGGGCACAAGTAGTTAGTGCAAAATCATGGCGTTCCACCGAGGCAAACTCGGCGGGGACCAAACATCTTCAAAATCCCAACGGAGCTATCCATGCCCAAAACACTTCTCACCATCTTGCTGTCCTTCATCACTCTGGCAATTTGTTCACCGCAGTTCGCCCTGGCTGACGACGACAAACCGGCTGACGCCCAAGCGGAACAAAACGAAGAGCAAGCCGACGAGCAGGAAGAAAACAGCGACGAAGAGGCGGACGACGACAGCGCCGGCTCGTTGGCGGAACGGTGGCTGCAACGGGTCCGTAACTTCGGACGCCGCAACCCGAATGAGAAAAACCACGACAACATCAAGACCGCCTTCACCGAAATTTCTGGGCCCGGCAGTGAAAGCACCGCGCTGATCTTTTCCGGCGACAAGCCGCGGGCATTGGGAACGGTGGTGGCGAAAGATGGTTTCGTCCTGACCAAAGCCAGCGAGCTTGAAGAAGACCTTTCTTGCCGCCTGAGCGACGGCCGCCACCTGAGCGCCGAAGTCGTTGGCATTTACGCCCCGCACGATTTGGCGATGCTGAAAATCGATGCCGACGACCTCAAGCCGGTTCAGTGGGAAGCGAAGCAAGTGCCGCCGGTCGGTAGCTGGCTGGTGACGCCCGGCATCGAAGAGAAACCGTTGGCCATCGGTGTCGTCAGCGTGAAGACCCGCAAAATTCAACAAACGCCCGGCGTGTTGGGCGTCAGCCTGGAAGATGGCGAAGGGGGCGCGTTGATCACCGAAGTGATGCGCCGCAGCGCCGCCCAAAAAGCGGGGATGAAGAACGACGATATCGTGCTCTCGGTCAACGGGAAGCGAACGCGCAACCGCGAATCAATGATCCGCGAAATCCGCAAACACTTGCCCGGCGACGAAGTGCAACTGAAGGTCAAACGGGGCGATGAGGAACTAGAACTGGCCGCGACGCTTGGCAGCCACTTCACCGCCGGCCCCGCTGCCCGCAGTAACTTTCAAAACGCCCTCGGCGGAAGCCTGAGCATGCGGCGGGCTGGGTTCGAGCAAGCTGTGCAGCACGACACCGTCCTCGAACCGCACGAATGCGGCGGCCCGGTGCTGAACATCGACGGCAAGGCAGTCGGCATCAACATCGCCCGGGCGGGCCGGGTCTCCAGCTACGCCCTGCCGGCGAAATTGATCGTCGCCGTGCTGGACGATCTGAAGTCAGGCGATCTGGCCGACGGGCAATCGACCGAAAGGCTCGACCGCATCGCCGCGCTGAAGCGTGATATTCAGCAAGCGACCAAGACCGTAAACGACATGGCCGCCCGCAAGGCCGATGCCCAGCGGCGAATGGAACAGGCCCAAGAAGTTCTAAAAGCTGCCCAAGAGTCGAAGCAAGCAGCCGAAGAAGCGCTCAACAGCGCCGCCGGCGAAGTGGGCAAAGCCGACGAAGCGCTGGAGAAGCTGCAGGCGGAGTTGGAAAAGCTGGAGTCGGAGTAGCGATGCCGCACCGCATTGAAAAACTGCGCGAAACCCTGCGCGAGTTGGAAGGCGAACTCGACCGCATCGATACGCTCGATGAGGAATCTCGCCGGCTATTGCAAACGGCGTCCGCCGAAATCGAAGAAGCGCTCCACAAGAACGATCAAGAGCAAATCGAGCCAGCCACCTGGACCGACAGCCTGTACGATCTTTCCTCCAGCTTCGAACAATCGCACCCCACGCTATCACGAATCGTCGGCAACGTCGCCAGTGCCCTGGCACAGTTGGGGATTTGATACTTCGGATAGGTTTTTAGCCCGACCAAAGGGTTGTTTGCCACCGGCTTCAGCCGGTGGTTATAGCTGATATTGAACCGCACAGCCGGGCTTCAGCCGGCTTACCTTCGAGAAGCCCGGCTGAAGCCGGCTCTCGCGCTCAGATGGGTAGAAAACCACCAGCTAAAGCTGGTGGCAAACCTGAAGAAGAATCTTGTGAGATACTCAGTTCGGCGCGTCACTAACCAAATCGGCATTCCACTCGATCGCGTACGAGCCCGGTTTCACAACCATTTCCAAACCCGATGTTCCGGCGTTCATGTAACGGGCGGGAACGAAGCTAACCGCTGGCGGGCCATCGATGGTTGGTTCGACTTCCCAGCAATGAATACCGACGCGGTATTTCGCCGGGATCAGCCCGTCGGCATCGTGAAACGCGCCGGCGCGAAAGTAACCGGTCTCGTCAAAGTACGCCCGTGCAGGCCGAAGCGGTTCCCCGCCGAGGGCTTCATAAGGTGTGAAGTAGATCGTGCCTGCCCCAGGCGGAGGATTCCCGTCAAGCGTGACGTAGCCGGAGACTTC
>CALBTA010000578.1 GCA_937967755.1 uncultured Planctomycetaceae bacterium
TCGCGTTCGCCGACCGGGCGAAGTTCTACGCCGATCCCGATTTCAACAAGCTGCCGACCGATGTGCTGATTTCCAAAGCATACGCCAAAAAGCGTGGAACGCTGATCGACATGCGGAAAGCGGCTATGGATGTTCAAGTCGGCGACCCGAAGCTGGCCCACGGCGATACGGTTTATCTGACCGTGGTTGATAAGGACCGCAACTGCTGTTCGATGATTCAAAGCATTTACTACGGCTTCGGGTCGAAGGTCGTCCCCGGCGAGGTCGGTTTCGCGATGCAAAACCGTGGGGCGTTATTTTCGCTCGATGAAGATCACCTCAACACGCTCGAGCCTCGCAAACGCCCTTTCCACACGATCATTCCGGCGATGGTCACCAAGGACGGCCAGCCGCACTTCTGTTTCGGCGTGATGGGGGGCGACATGCAGCCGCAAGGGCATGTACAAGTGCTGGTCAACATGATCGACTTCGGCATGAACGTGCAACAAGCGGGTGACGCCGCGCGGGTGCGGCACGTCGGCAGCGCGACGCCGACGGGCGAACCGGCCAACGGCGCGGGCATCGTGTACGTTGAATCAGGCATCCCTGACGAGACGATCAACGCACTGCGCGAGCGCGGCCACCGCGTCCTGCGCAGCAAAGGGGCCTTCGGCGGCTACCAAGGCATCTTGATCGGCCACCAACAAGGCACCCTCCACGGCGCCAGCGAAGCCCGCAAGGACGGGGCGGCGGTGGGGTATTAACGCTGCGAGGTAACTGTTCAGCCCCACTAGAGTTACAGAAGAAAGTTTGAACAGAAGGTCGCGAAGGTCGCAGAGAAGACGGGTTGCTTCAACTTCTTTGCGGACTTCGCGACCTTCTGTTGGAAAATCTTTGAGTTCTCTTGTAGTAGTTCGCTGATTCTCCAGTCGTTTACTTCACAAAGTGACGCCGGGTAGCTAAAACGCCGGGCCGATGGCGTTGAAGTTGTTGTCGCCGCCGAACAGGTTGGGGAAATTGCCTCCGGGCATTTGGTTGTTGTTACCCCGCCCGTTTCCTTGCCCGAATCCACCCGGCCCGCCCAGGCCGCCGCCCATTTGGAATGGGTTGCTGCCGCCGCCGCTGGGAATCGGCACGACGAGGTCTTCCACCGGGTAAACCTTCGTCGTTAAATCTTCGGCGACTTCTTCCGGCGTGGTGATTTGCAGAACTTCGTCGCGGACCGTGTAGGTCAGATCCAGCTCCCGCAACATCAGCTTCAGCGCGCTGCGCAGCGAAATGCCTTTCAGGTTGCGGGTGATCGGCGTGTCGGCTCCGATGCCGACCTCTTCGAGCGCCCGATAGTTGATATCGACTTCGATGCCGTGCAAGTCCTCGACGTAGTCCATCACGTCACGCAGCGGCATTTCGATGAACTCCATCGTGGTGGTGTCGCCCAGGGCCTGGAAAATTCGCTGTTCGGCGCTGCCGGTTTTGTCGAGCGACATCGCGGCGTACTTTTCGCGGCGGCGGGTTAGTTCTTCCCAGACTTGCGCATCGGGGTAGACGATGGGCGGTTCACCGGCGAAGGGAACATTGGCCGCTTCGACGCGGGCCAACGCATCGACCACCGCGCGCTGACGGGTTTCGCGCAGCGCGTTCATCTCGCCCACGTAGCCAGCGGTGCGGGCATTGAGAACGGCCGAACGCATCACCGCGTTGGCGGGCGCGAGGTCGCGACCCTGAACGGCGACCGATTCGGCCTCTCGCCAGCGGCGTTCGTCAAGCAGCGAGACGTAGCGCTCGTTGATCTGCGTCAGCTTCTCCTCCCGGCGGGAACTTTCGGCCAGGATGCACTGTTGCTGTAAGCCTTCAGCCCGGCGGGCGGCGGCTAGTTGGTCGCGCTGTTGCCGGTCGGCCAGGCGGCGTTGCGATTGGCGAATCGCGTTGACGATGCGATCGCGAAGTTGGGCACGCACACTGGCGGGCAAATCACCGGCCGCTTCGACCGTTTGCAGCGAATGTTTCAATGCTTCGATCGAGCGCTCTAGCGAACCGGAATCTTGATTGTTGGTTTCGCGAAGCTGTTGCTCAACGGCGGCTTGCAGAATTTGCGACTCCAGCGCGCGTTGCTGCTGGACTTCTTCCAAGAAAGCGCCCTCGCCGCTGAGGAACTGATCGAGGGTGGACTGCTGAGCCAGTGCGGGGAGTGCAACTCCCGCGGCGCAAGCGACGACGAAGCCGGCGCACCAAGTGCGCAACCTTGAACGAAAAGACATCTGACAACTCCTGAAATTCGGCAACGCGCTTGCCGCTGCGTTGCGAGCAATTCCGCTGGCGTGCTGGCCCAGCGATCGTCAGGAGCCTTCCGGGGAGGACACCCCGCTTACCCATAGATTCCGTTAGCGACGAATGCGTAACTGAGATTCCGTTAGCGGCGAATGCGTAACTGAATTGTAGTCGGCCGAAACGGAAATGTCGAGGTCGGCGTTATTCCGTGACAGAATTGGCGGTTCATTTGATAGCGGGGCCGTTTGCCATCACGATTTTGGCGGCGAGTCGCCGGTTGAACTTCACATTCAACGCACGAGCCGCCATTATCGTTTCTTCTGCCGAACCAGAAGAAAAATTGCACTGCCGCCGAGCAGAAGCCAAAGTGCAATCGAGCTTGGCTCAGGAATTTGCACGCCAGTTAAGCCGAATTGAAAAATCGCGCCATCGCCGCCAAAGGCTGCGCCTTGATCGGTGAAAATCAAAAGCGAGGCGTTGCGAGGATCCTTCAATGCCAAGTTGTCGTCCATCGAGAATTGGATCACCAATTCAAGAGACTCGCCCGGGGCCAAGGCATCATGCCCGGCGGGATCGAACGGGGTGACGCCATCGGCCTCAAATAATGTGAACTGGTGTGCATCGGGGCCCTCGATCGCGGCGTTCAAAATGGAAAGCGCGGTCAGTTCACCTAGATCGTCATTTGGTGTTTCGTTCGCCAACACGAAGGGGAGCGAGCGAGAGTGCGGCCCGACGATCGAACTCAACACACCGAAATCAATCGTCTCACCCGTATGCACGATACCGCCCGGATTAACGCTGTCGTCCAGCGGCAGTCCGCTACGGGTTTGTAAGTTTCCTTCCCCATCCAAGTCGGTGATAGTGTAACCCGCTACCGGCCCCACGACTTGCAATTGCAGCGGCGCGGCATTGCTGTCGACGCCTGGCTGATCTTCATCGCGAGCGGTGACTGTGAAGCCGTGCGTGCTAAGCCCCACGAACGGCCCCAGCGTTGTGCTTACCACGCGGGTGGAACCAGGCGTCGTCTGCCCGGTCGCTTCGACGATGATGGTATTCGTATCGCCTGGGGCGGACGCTGCCGCCAGTGCGAAGGCGATGGCGGCGGCGGCGAGATTCGGATTCCACATCGGCTACTCGGCATGAGCGACTCCTTCACGGTCGCCGCCTGGGTGCGGCGGAACATGCCGGCCGATCCCAAGACGGACAAGACGTGGAGC
>CALBTA010000579.1 GCA_937967755.1 uncultured Planctomycetaceae bacterium
TTCGATAGGCGCTACGCGTTCATCCGAGCGCCTCGACTGAAATCACCGAGCAGAGCGAACACCGGCGCTGGCGGACGATTGTCGATGATGTTTTTCCTGAGTTGACGGCCGGCTGCGATGAACTGTTCGACGAATTGTGGAATCATTTCGCGCAGCCGCGGTCGTGGCGCGTCTACGACGATGTGGCCGACTGCTTCGCGGCGCTGCGCTCGGTGGGTTTCGAGTTGGCGGTCGCTTCCAACTTCGACGCCCGGCTGATCGAGGTTTGCCGCGGGCATGCCCCGCTGAAAGACCTGCGGCTGTTCTACTCATCCGCCCTCGGCTACGCCAAACCAGATCGGCGTTTTTTCGCAGCCGTCGAACAAGAACTTTCAGCACAACCCGATCAACTCACCCTCGTTGGCGATGACCTAAACGCGGACCAAGAGGGCGCAACAAACGCGGGCTGGCAAAGCGTGCTAATCGATCGGTCAGGCACATCCGGCGAACCTTCCCTCAACACCCTGGCAGACTTGCCTGAATTGCTAGCAAGCCCATAGTAGAACAATTGTCCTCAATTGTTCAAAGTGCTGAGTCTTCCCTGGAGACAAGAACAATTGAGGACAATTGTTCTACGCTAAGTTGCGCTCCAATCTCGCATTGGTCGCCGTGCCACGGCGTGCTACCATACCAACCACGGAACAAGACGTTCACCGCTTCGGCAGGAAAGGATTCCACCATGGCGCTCACGCTTGAGTACATCGCCCAGCTTGTGGACGGGCAACTGCACGCCACGGCTGCTCAGGGCGCAACCGAAATCACCGGCGCAGCTATCTTGCGCGACGCAGGGGCTGGTGATATCACGCTGTGCGAAAGCAGCGAATTCACACGGCAACTTGCCGACACTTCCGCCTCGGCCGTGCTGCTTCCCGAAGGGCTTTCGGCTGAGGGCTTGCCGTACATTTGCGTCAGCAACGTGGGCGAAGCCTTTACGCGAATCATCTACAACTTCCGCCCGCCGCGGTCGCAACGCAACGTCGGCCTCAGCTCGCAGGCGATCATCAGCCGCTTCGCCAAATGCGCTGGCGATGTGCAAGTTCACGCCGGCGCGGTGATCGGCGACGACGTGCAAATTGCCGAAGGCTGCGTCGTCCACAGCGGCGCACAGATCATGGCGGGCTGTAAGATCGGCCGGAACGTCACGATCTTCCCCGGCGCGGTGCTGTATGAGAACACGGTCGTCGGCGACGATTGCATCATTCACGCCGGCGCAGTGCTCGGTGCTTACGGCTTTGGGTACGACACGGTCGATGGACGGCATCAGCTTTCGGCGCAGCTTGGTTACGTCGAACTTCACGACCAGGTGGAAGTGGGTGCCTGCACGACGATTGACCGCGGCACCTACGGGCCAACGGTGATTGGAGAGGGAACGAAGCTCGACAATCAGGTGATGATCGGGCACAACTGCCGGCTGGGGCGGCACAACATGATCTGCTCGCAAGTCGGCATCGCCGGCAGCACAACGACGGGCGACTACGTCGTGATGGCCGGGCAAGTCGGCGTGCGCGACCACGTGCATATCGGCGAAGGGGCGACGCTGGCCGCTAAGGCCGGAATTTCCTCCAGCGTGCCTGACGGTGAAACCTACCTCGGCATCCCCGCCGCCCCGATTAAGCAACAAAAAGGCCGCTTCGCAGCCTGGCACAAACTGCCCGAGATGCGAAAAGAGTTTCGCAAGCTGCAACGGCAAGTGGAACAACTGGAAGCGCAGCTTTCAACGAACAAAGCGGCCTAACAAGTAGGACGGGTTTGTAAGTTGCCAACCCGTCCATGCTTCGGGAAGAACACTGAACCTTCAATCTGCTTCGGTGACTCCAACATAATCCGGGACGGGTTGCAAACCCGTCCTACTCTTTTGACCCATGTTCACTCCACACTCCACAATCCCCACTCCGCATTCCCCCTTCGGCTTGCTCGCCGGATGGGGACGGTTTCCGGTGGTGGTGGCCGCGGCGCTGAAGCGGCAAGGTTACAAAGTGTGTTGCCAAGGAATCGCCGGCCATGCGGACGATCAATCATTACGGGCGGTCTGTGATCACTACCGAACCGTGGGCATCGCGCAGCTCGGCGGGCAAATCCGGTGGTTCCGCCGGCACGGCGTTTCGCGCGCGACCATGGCGGGCAAGGTCTTCAAGACGAAGATGTTCGAACGGTTCACCTGGCTGAAGAACCTACCCGACTGGACCTGCGTTCGGACGCTGTTTCCGCATTTCATTACCAAGACGAAGGACCGCAAGGACGATACGATGTTGCTGGCGGTGGTTGATGCCTACGCCCGCGGCGGAGTGACCCTGGCGGCCGCGACCGATTATGCCCCGGAGCTACTCGTGAACGAAGGACACCTCGGAGGCCCAAAGCTGACTTGGAGCCAGCGCAAGGACGTGCAGTTCGGCTGGCAGTTGGCCAAGCAGATGGGGCAACTCGACGTGGGGCAAAGCGTCGCTGTGAAGGGCCGGGCCGTGCTGGCGGTCGAAGCGGTTGAAGGAACCGATCAGTGCATTCAGCGCGCCGGTCAGCTTTGCGCGTCGGGCGGGTTCACCGTCGTGAAAGTTGCCAAGCCGCAACAGGACATGCGGTTCGACGTCCCCACCATCGGCATCGGCACGTTGGAAACACTTTCCGCCGCCGGCGCGAGTGTCTTGGCGATTGAAGCCGACAAGACCATCGTTGTCGATCGCGCCGAAGTGACCGCAGCCGCGCGAAGGCTGAAAATCTGCGTCGTCGCCATCAGTGCCGCCGACGCCTCCAATTTCGCCGACGCGGCGTAGCGTAGCGTAGTTACAAGCTGCTGCCGTAGCAGAACTTGCAAAAGTTCTTGAACTGCGCGCTGGGCTGAATTTTCGCAAATTCAGCTACGCAAATTTCAGCGGATGTCAATTTGATGGCGCGCTGTGTCAATCTTACAACAGTGATGCCGCCATCTGCCCAGCCGCGAAAAGCGGTCGCTTCGCCGTAAGTTGTTTCATGGCAACTAGTTAACAGCACGCGCTTTCCTCTTGGCACGCGCCTTGCATCAATGACGAATCAGGGGCAAGGCGACGTGGTTCGCGGTGCGCTGGCACGGATCTGCCGAGCCTTGCCATTGAAATTCCCCCCGGTATTTCCCGCTACGGGAAAAGGAGAGAGAGATGAAGAAGTTGTTGTTGATCGCGGGGGTGGTCTGCGCATTGGCGTTGTTTACAGCGTCGGCCGAGGCCTCCCACGGGTGCAGTTCGGGCTACGGGTATGGTGGAGGTTACGGCGGCGGTTACTACCCGTCGCATACCTCGGGCTACTACGGAGGCGGACATGCTTTCCACGGGCGGACGACCTTCTACGCGCCGCGGCGCGTTCGTTCGTTCCATCACGGTCATGTCCATGGGCATGGCCACCGTCACCACCATCACGGAACGAGCCTGCGCTTTGGTCGGCTCCGGATTGGGTTCTAGAAGCGACGTTCCGAACTAGATGAATCCCCTGTCGTGTCCGCCGCTCGGTGAAACTGTTCGCTGGGCGGCGGACTTTTTCGTTCTTGCCAGCCGGCGGATCTAACTGGCGTCCGGCTTGGCTTGGATCGGGTCGCTGGAATCGCTGCCGCTGGCGGCTTCGCCTTTATCGGACTTGGATTCGACCGTTTCTTCAACCTGCGGTGAGTCGGCCGGCTTGGGCGTTTCCTGTTTCGGCTCTTTCGTTTCGGGCTCATCCTGGAGCGTCATGAACTGGGCCAGGTCGCCGAAGGTGCGCAGCGGCGCGCGGCCTTCTTTCATCGCCTTGGTCAGCTTTTGCTTCTTTTCCTTCTTGCTGGTCAACTCGAACGGCTTGGATGGCCCGCGCGAGCGGTCGTGGCGTCCCTTGCGATCTTCTCGCTTGTCGCGGCGCTTGCGCTGCCCGCGTTCGCCGGAACCCTTCGCACCGTCCTTACGGCCGCTCCCCTTCTTGTCGCGCTGTGGGGCCCGCGATGATCCCTCGCCCCCTTCGCCATCCTTCTTGCCTCGCCGGCGCGGCGGACGTTCCGTTCCTGGTTTGATCGCCGTGAGCTGCACGCGGCGGCGTTTCTTGTCGACATCCATCACCCAAATGTCAATCGTATCGCCGACGCCGACTACTTCGTGAGGGTCTTTGATGTAGCGATCCGCGAGGCGACTGATGTGTACCAACCCGGTATCGTGCAGGCCGATGTCAACGAACGCCCCGAAGTCAACGACATTCAGAACCGTGCCCTGCAGTTGCATGCCGGCCTTCAAGTCTTCCAGCTTCAGAATCTCTCGCCGGAACAGCGGCTTGGGTAAATCTTCCCGCGGATCACGGCCGGGACGAACCAGCGCGGTGAGAATATCGCGGCACAGTAGCTCTCCGATATTCAGTTCGCCCGCCAGCGCGGCAGCGTCGGCTTTCGTTGCTTTCTCAACCAATTCCGACGGAGGCTGAACCGGTTCTGGCGCTGACTCCGTTGAATCCGCGGCAGCAGTTTCCGATAGAGCCGCAGCGTCCTCGCTGCCGGAAGTCGCAACCGCTTGTTCCCCTTCTACCGCAGATTCAGACGGTTTGTCGGGAGCACTCGATTCGGCAGATTCCGCTTCCGCGCTGGGAACTTCCGATGCAGCCGCTTCGCTTTCGGTCTCTGAATTAGCGCTCACCGCTTGCGGCTTCGTCTCTTCCGATGATGTTGATGGCTCATCTGTCGGCGCAGCCGCTTCAGCTTCCTCTTCTTTCGTATCCACAGCGCTCTGCTCTTGAGGCTTCGCCTCTTCGGCCTGCTTCTCCGCCAGTCCCTCGGCAAAGTCAGGTGCCTGCTTCGGCGGTGCGAGTTGCTCGACCAGCGCTTCCACGCTGCAATCAAGCTTCTCCAGCACGCTACGGGCCGAGTCGTAACTTTCAGGGTGAATCCACGTCGCGTCGAGCGGATTGTCGCCGCCGGAGATTTTCAAAAAGCCAGCCGCCTGCACGAAAGTCGCTTCGCCAACGCCGGGCACTTCTTTGATTTGCTCGCGGGTTTTGAAGGGGCCGTTTTGTTGACGATGATCGTAAAGCCGCTTGGCCGTGAGCTGGTTCAGCCCTGAGACGTACTTCAACAGCGAAGGGCTGGCGGTGTTCAAATCAACGCCGACGTAGTTCACGCACGACTCGACGACCGCGTCGAGCGAATCCTGAAGGTGCTTGGCCTTCATGTCGTGCTGGTAAAGGCCGACGCCGATATTCGCCGGATTGATCTTGACCAACTCCGATAGCGGATCGAGCAACCGCCGCCCAATCGAGACGGCGCTCCGCTGCACGGCTTCGTACTGGCCCAGTTCCTCGCGGCCGACAGGGCTGGTGGAATAGACGCTGGCCCCGGCTTCGTTGACGATGACGTACGAAATGTCTTCGCCTTTGAGTTCGTTCGCCAGCACATCGGCGACAAGTTGTTCCGTTTCGCGGCAGGCCGTGCCGTTGCCGATGGCGACAACCGAGATGTTGTGCAGCTTGATCATCTCCACGAGGCGAGCGCGGCTGCGCTGCTTGCGTTCCTCTGGCCCGACGAGATAAATCGCCCCGTGGCCGTGCAGGTTGCCGAATTCGTCCATCGCCGCCAGCTTACACCCGCTGCGAAAACCAGGATCGACCGCCAGCACCCGATGGCCCGAAACCGGCTGCGTCAGCAGTAAGTGCCGCAAGTTGCGGGCGAAGACGGTCACCGCGTGGTCTTCGGCCTTCTCGGTCAATTCACGGCGAACTTCGCGCTCCAACGCAGGGATGATCAGGCGGTTGAGCGCATCTTTCAGGCAGCCGCGCAGGAATTCGCCATGCGGGTGGCCCTCGGGGATGGCCAACTTCTCGGCTTCGGTGCGCATCGCCTCGAGGTCGGCATCGAGCTTGACTCGCAACACGCGTGCTTTTTCCCCGCGGTTGATTGCCAAGATGCGATGGGGCGGCAGTTTGCCAATCGATTCCTCGAACTTGAAGTAGTCTTTGAACGAGTTCTCGCGCTGCTTCCGCTTTCGCTTCTTTTCTTCGTCTTTCCGTTTCTTGCGCTCGGCCCGCTGCTGTTTCTTCCGCTCCTCCTGGGCGGCCTTGGCTTTGCGTTTTTCTTCTTCGGGATCGACCTCTGGTTTCGCTTCCGGTTGAGACTCCGCAGACTGTTCTTCTGCTGGTTGTGCAGCAACCGCCGCTTGCGGCTTCGCCTCGACAGAGCCCACCTCTTCCGACATTGATTCGTCGCTATTCGCTGCTTCGGAAATTGCCGCTGCAGAGTTCGCATCGGAAGAGACGGAACTGCTTTCGCCGGTGCCGTGGTCAGATGCTGCTGCTGGATCAGGGGACTTCGGCGGATCGGATGTTGCGGGGCTTGTTGGTTGTTGTGGCTCTTCTTTGTGTTCGGCGGTGGTTGCTGCTTCTTGAACAGGTGAGGAGACCTGTTCTACAACTGCAGAAGTTTGCTCTGCTGTTGCTTCTTTTTCAGAAGTCGGTGTCGTATGTTCTTCCATCT
>CALBTA010000580.1 GCA_937967755.1 uncultured Planctomycetaceae bacterium
ACTCGTCTGCGTTCGACCGGCTCGCCAATATTGGACCTGAAACCGCCGCAGTTCAAAACGCGCGAGCACCAGCGGCAGGCCCTCGACCAACTCGCCAGGTTAAATGCCCGCCACGCGGAAAAGCACCCGCAACACGCCGCGCTGCAAGCCCGTATGGAAAGTTACGAATTGGCCTTCCGCATGCAAATGGCCGTACCGGACATTGTTGATCTGAACAGCGAGCCGGAGCCGCTTCGCGAATCGTACGGGCTGAACCGCAAAGAGACCGCGGCGTTCGGCCGCCAGTGCCTGATGGCCCGGCGGCTTGTCGAGCAGGGCGTGCGGTTCGTGCAGATTTTTTCCGGCGGCTGGGATAGCCACGATTATTTGCAGCGCGGCCACGCCTCGCGCATTGCCAGCGTCGATCAACCGATCGCCGCATTGATCAAGGATCTCAAGGCCCGCGGCATGCTGGACGAAACGCTGGTCGTGTGGACCGGCGAATTTGGACGCACGCCCGATAACAACTACCGCGGCGGCGTCACCGCGCTGGGCCGCGGGCATAACGTCGATGCGATGAACATGTGGTTTGCCGGTGGCGGCACGCGGCGCGGCACCGTCGTCGGGGCGACCGACGAAATCGCCGCCGAAGCGGTCGAGGTCGTTCACCCGATCCGCGACGTCCACGTCACCCTACTGCATCTGCTCGGCCTAGACGACAACAAGCTCACCTACTTCCACGGCGGGCGCTACAAACAACTTTCACAATTCGGCGGCGAGAAGATTGAAGAGCTGATCGCGTAGTTGTAGGACGGGTTTGTAACCCGTCCAACGTCAAGATTGCTTCATGGACGGGTTACAAACCCGTCCTACCCGTTTACGGCACGGCCCAAATGTAAACCTTTGTGTCCGCTCCGCCGGCCGCGATGCTTTGCCCGTCGGGTGAAAACGCCACGGTCCAAACCACGTCGCGCGGGCCGGTCAGCCGGGCAAGCGGTTCGCCGGTGTGGACGTCCCATAGCCGCACAGTATGATCGCGCCCGCCAGAGACCAGCCGGCTGCCATCAGGCGAAAGGGCAATTGCTTGCACCGCTCCTTCGTGTCCCGCGTAGCGGCGAATCTCTTTGCCGCTGTCTAAATCCCAACGCCGCACCGTGCCGTCGTGGGCGGCTGAAAACAGATCGCCGCCGGCGCCCAGCGCCAGGTCCATGATGCGATCGGTATGCCCGTCGAAGCGAACCAGCCCGTTCTCGTCACGCAGGTTCCAAAGTTGCAAGGCGTTGCTCCAATCGCCCGTGACGATCCGCCGCCCGTCAGGCAACAGTTGCAAGGCCATCACCGCACCCTCTTGTTTGCTCCGCCCGATTTCCTTCGATTCACGCTCGGCCAAGTTCCAGGTGTGAATCACTCCATCCCAATCGCCCGCGACTAGAATCCCACGCTGCGGAGCGGCGGCGACGCTCACAATCGGCGAAACGTGGTTCAACCGGGCCAACTCACGCCCGCTTGCGGTATCCCACACTCGCGCCGTGCCATCCCAACCGGCGGTGATGATCTTCTCGTCTTCTGGCAGGAAATGAGCCTGCATGACCCAATCGGTATGCCCAACGAAATGTCGGTAGCGATCCCCACTGCGCTCCAGCAGCATGAAAACCTTATCGCGCCCGGCGACCAAAACGGATTCGTTGTCAGCCGAGAAGGCGACGCTCTGCACCGTCTGGCGAAAACGCGTCAGTACTTCCGCAGGCGGAAGGCGACGAACTTCGCGAGGGCTTGCCGGCTCTGCGTGCGGGGGCGGCTGGTAAGGATCGGAATTGGCGACCGCCAGTGCAACTTCCTCGCGACGATCAGGAAGCGGCGATGGCAGCGGTGGCGTGGGGCGATCCGAACGGACGTCGCGCTGGTCTGCTTCTTCGGTTGCGTCGGCCGGCGGAAGCGGCGGGTTCGTTTCCTCGTCTCTCAACTCACCGGAATCGTCACTTGATTCCACGTCGGGAAAGAACGACGGCGAATCCAACTCCGGAATCTCCGGTGCTGCGGATGAACGCGAAGTGTTGGTAGCCGTGACATCTTCCGAGGCAACGGCAACCGCGCCGCCGTCGCTGGAACGCTCGTCAACCGTCATCGCGAACCAAGCGACGACGAATAGCAGCACCAATGCCGCCATCGCCGAACACGATGCTCCCGCGGCGACCGCGATCAGCGGAACCATGCTCCGCCGCGGAGCAGCCGCTGGCTTCGCGGGTGCTGGCTTCGCGCTGGCCGGCGGGTCGTCAGGCTCTTCCTTCCAGCGCGATACAGCGGGCGGCTTGATCGATTTGGTACTATCGCTTCGGAAGACGGTCGTTTCAGCCAACGCGGCCGACGCGCTCTTTTCGGTGACCTCGCTGTCGTTGGCCGCCCGCAACGAATCATCGTACTGCTGGCGGTCTCGGTCGTTTAGCAAGCATGTCTTCGCCGCCGAAATCTCGTTCAGCAGTTCCTGTGACCGGCCGGCGTGCTTCCCCAATTGCCGCCGGCGAACGCGGGCCATCTGGCGGTCGGCCGCCGCCTCAATCGTCGCGGCGTCGCTCTCAAAAGGGTCGATGCCCAGCAACCGGTAATGCGTCGGCGGTTGCTCGCGCGGGGGAATGCCCAGCCACTGGGCGTAAGGATCGAGGGCGGGCTTCGCTGACACCTGGCGTGATTTCGACATCGGGCAACTCCTATGGCAAATCGGGTTCGCTCGGTGCGGAATTTGTATGGTCACGAGGACCGTCGGCCTCGTCACCCAACGAAACCAAACGATCTCTGGCAAGCCGGGCCGCTTCCCCTTGCGGGTATTGTTCAAGCAGGTCGCGGTACAACTTCGCGGCCCGCGCGTCGGCCGAATCTTCCTCCAGCCGCATCGCTTCGTCGATCATTTCGGCCTGGGCCAGCAACCGGCGTTTGTCTTCGGTGTTGACAATCCGCGACAGCGTGTCGTTGCGCACCTGTTGTATGCCGGGCAAATCCTCAAAGGTTCGCATCGTACGCGCAAGCAGAAGCGCGTCTTTCAAAGTCGGTTGCTCACGACGCATCGACTCGCCGGCAGTCGCAATCGCTTCCTCGCCGCGCTCGGCGAATTGCTCGGCCAAACGCTTCAGTTGCACGCAAGGCAACGCGTAGCTGTTGGCTTCCGCGAATGGTTTTACTTTGTCGACCGCCGCATCCAGCTCGTCATCCAGGTATAGACGGCTCGCTTCGTCCGACGCGCGGGCCAACAGCGCGAGCTGCTTCTTGGTCGGGATCTCGCCGGCGTTCTTCAGTTGCTCGTTCAGGAACTGCGGCAAGTTGGCCGGCGAACCGCTGCGGCCGTACATTTGCTCACCATCGGCCCGAATAACGTACAGCGCCGGCGTGCTGCCCCCTTCGAAGGGAAAGTACTCGGTCCAGGCTTTGCCGTCGGGCGTGTCGATGTTTACTCGCAAAGGCACGAACTGTGCCGTCAACCGAAGGCTGGACAGTTGCGCGATCAGCCGCTCGTCCAGCTCGGTCGTGTTGCGTCACGTGCAGGTACCGATCACGGCCAAGATCGGCCGCCCGGTCTGTTGTGAAAGCCAAATCGCCTCAACCGCGGTCAATCCGCGAGCTGGCCCTTGCGCACAGGCCAGGGACGACGAGGCAAGGGCGATCATGGCAGCCGACGCGCCAAGGAGAAACTTGCTTGTCATTTGTTATTCTCCGTTCATCTATGGTTAAATGGGTCTCTAAAGGTTGAACGCATTGGCGTTACGCCGTGGAAGGATCGAGTGCTCAACATGCCAGTCCATCGTCTAAGTCACAAAATATTTCGCTCTTCCCTTTCTTGCGCAGCGGTGCTGTTGGGTTGTTCACTCGCCGCGAGCGTTGCCGGCCGTGCCAGTGAACTTCCCCCGCCTGCCAAAACGGAAGTCGACTACGAGCGCGACATCCAACCGCTGTTGGCCCGCAGCTGCATCGAATGCCACGGGCCGAAGCAGCAGGAGAGCAATTTCCGCGTGGATCGGCGGAAGAGTTTGTTGGAGGGGGGCGACTACGGAGAGCCGGCCGTGCTGCCTGGCAGCAGCGCCGAGAGCCGGTTGATTCAGCTCGCCGCCGGGCTGGATGAAGATTTGACCATGCCGCCCGAGGGCGAAGGCGAGCCGCTCACTGCCGCGGAAGTTGGCTTGCTGCGGGCGTGGATCGATCAAGGTGCGAAGATGCCCGAGGTGCCAACGGGCGATGAGAAGTTGACGACGGACCATTGGTCGTTTCAACCCGTCGCGCGGCCCCGGCCGCCGGCGATTGACGATGCGTGGATCGCCAACCCGATTGATGCATTCA
>CALBTA010000581.1 GCA_937967755.1 uncultured Planctomycetaceae bacterium
GTCATTGCGTTCTCGCAATGCGAAGATGGCGGGTGGGACTATGTCGCCCATCGCCAACAGCGCGGGCATGATTTGAGCCTGGCCGTGATGCAGGCCAAGGCGCTGCGCAGCGCTGTTGACAGCGGGCTGGACGTGCCGCCGGAAGTGGTCGATCTGGCGATCAAGAGCGTTCGCGAACATTACTCGCCAAAGGGGGGCAACCGGAACGACCCGGAATCGAAACAGCGCGAATTGCCGGGGCAATTCACCTATTCCAAAGGGGGCAGCGGAGGGACCATCGCCATGGCTGCCGCGGGTGTGGTCTGACTGCAAGAGTATGGCCAGTACGACGACTGGCGAATTCCCAAAAACATGGACATCATCGCCGAAGCCATTCGGCAGAAAACCAAGGCCAAGCGTAACAACGACGGGTCGCTGCCGTTCGACGCCTACACGTTGTACTATGTCGGGCAGGCGTTGTATCAGGTCGGCGATCCGTATTGGGAGGAATCGTACCCGCTGCTGCGCGACTACCTCGTCCGCAGCCAACGGAAAGACAAGGACAAACCAGCGGAAGATGGCAAGTGGGTCGCCGGCGGGCATGTCGGCGGGAAGCCGGGCGACCTGTATGGAACTTCCGTAGCCTGCTTCATCCTGGCAATGCCCAACCGATACCTGCCGATTCTGCAGGAGGGTAAAATCGAAAGCGTGCGAAAGCGGTTTTCGGGTGATGAGGAATGACGGACGGGAAGCGGCAGGGCGCAAGCCCTCCGGTAAAAAACTATGTGACTAACCGGGTGGCTAGCGCCGCTCCGCTACAAGCAATAACGACCGCGTGAATTGATGATCAACCTCCTAGCCATGCTTCAACTGAATTGGTGGTTCGCCGGCGCGGCGTTGGCGTGTGCTTGTGTGCCGCTGATTATTCACTTGCTTAACCGCCGGCGCTACCGCACGCTGCAATGGGCGGCGATGGATTTCTTGAAGCAAGCCCTGCAGCGAAATCGCCGGATCATGCAGATTCGCGATCTGCTGCTGCTGGCCCTGCGAACGCTGGCCGTGTTGCTGTTCGGGCTGGCGCTGGCGCAGCCGTTGTGGAAGTCGCAATCCAACGAAGACTTCGATCCCAGCAACCGCAAACCGCTGCACGCCGTACTGATTGTCGATAACAGCATGAGCATGGCCTACGAACCGCCCGGCCAGGAAAGCGTGTTGCAGCGAGCGAAAGAACGGGCGACCGATTTCATTAACGAACTGCCCAGCGGCAGCCGCGTGACGGTCGTTCCGCTCTGTGCCTGGACGGGAAGTTACAGCCTGGATCCGTACCGAACCACCGAAGACGCGATCGCCGCGGTCGAGCAAATCACAGTCGCCCACCGTTCGACGAACATTGAAAACGCAAAGAACATCGCGCTGAAGGCGTCGGAGTTGGAATCAAGCTTCGCCAAGCGGATCGTGTTCATCAGCGACCAGCAACAGGCGAATTTGGCCGGCCGCGTCAGTGCAGATACGTTGAACTCGGACCCGGGGATGCAAGTGGTGGATTGCTCGGTCGAGACGCCGGAAAACTCTTGGATCTCGGAGTTTCGCCTGGACGACGACATCGCCGATGTCGAAACGCCGGCGAACTTCACCGTGCGGTTGCGTCACAGCGGGCAGGTTCGCCGGAAGGATGCTCAGGTGTCGCTGCATGTTGAGGATACCGAAGTCGCCGTGAAGCGGATCGACCTGGAGCCGGGCAGCGCGGAACAGGAAGTGACGTTCAGTTACACCTTTGACGACATCGCCCTGGATACAGGCACGACGAAGTACGTCCCGGTCAAGGTGAAGCTTTCGTCTGACGAGCATGACCGGTTGCCGCTGGATAACGAACGGTTCCTGATGGTGCCGGTTGTTTCCGCCTTGCCGGTGGTGTTTATTGACGAGCTTGGCGAGCGCGATGAAAACCCGTCGCTAGGGCGCTACGGCGAAACCTGGCAGCTTCGCCGATTGCTGGTGCCGATTGTCGACCGCAACGACACGTCGCGCCAATTGGTTAAGATCACACACATCGCTGCCGATGAGATTTCGCAAGACGTGCTGGCCGAAGCCCGCCTGGTTGTCATCGCCGGCGTCGAACAGCCGGCCAACGTTGAACTGCTACGAGAGTACGTCGCCCAAGGTGGCCAGTTGTTCATTGCCGCTGGCGGGCAGTTCGATCCCAGCGCTTGGAACTCGGCGGCCTGGCTCGAAGGGGAAGGTATTCTGCCCGCCCCGTTGCAGGCGGAACTAATCGGCCAACTGCCGGGAACCGAAGGGGCGAAGTACGATTGGTTTGAATTGAAATACGATTCTTCGCTGCGGACCAACGGGCTGTTCCAACTTACCGACGAAACCGACGCCGATCTCGCGGCGCTCTACACCGAACCTTATTTCTTTCAAGCAGTCGAAGTTGCCGATGTCGGCGAGGCGGATGACGAGTACTTGCAACAACAGGCGGAAAAACTTCGCGACGAACTGACGCAGTTGGTCGAAGCGACCGCCCGGCTGGGAAAGAGCAACGGGCAAGAGGAGGCAGGTGGGCTGACCGACGAACAACTTGCCAGGCAAGCCGCCGATGAGGAAGCCCTCCGCCGGTTGCGGCCCGGCTGGTTGCAATGGGTCGACTATTCCGATGAAGAGAAGCTGAAGGATCTGGCCGGCGACAGCGAAGCGCTCCAGCAGTACGCCAACGAACTGGCCCGCGACGAGCGCCCGCAGGTGCTTGCCCGCTTCACGAACGAGCACCCTTATTTGGTCACGCGGAAAATCGGCCGCGGCCGGGTGATGTTCGCCGCCAGCGGCATCAAGCCGGAGTGGAACATGCTGGGCCGAACCAGCGCCGTGCTGTTGCTCGACCGCATCGTTCGAGGCATGATCAACTCCACGCTGCCGCGGCATACCTTCATTGCACAAGACAGCATTTCGTTGCCGGTGTTGAAGAACACCAGCGGGCTGCAATTGGAACTAAACCGCCCGGTCGTGGGTGATGAAGCGACCGACCCAGAGACGTTGAACGTCGGCTACATCGGCTCGCAAACGCGCGGCATTACCATTCACAACCCACTACATCAAGGCGTTTACCGGATCGCGGCCTACAGTCCGGGTGGCAGCGCAGACGCCTCGGCCGGGCGGGAAGAAATTTGGAACACCGCGATCGCCATCAACATCAACGAAGCGGGCGAAGGTGAAGAGTCGGAACTCGCTCCGCTGACGCGAGCCTTTTTTGAAGAACGAACCGCCGGGGAAGAACTGCCGATTCGCTGGGTCGCCGCCGGCGAGAGCATCAGCCTCGACGGATCGTCCGTACGCGGAAACTGGTGGTGGAAAGCGCTGGCGTTTGTCGTGCTGGTTCTGCTGCTGGTCGAAATCGCCATCTTAGCCTGGCCAGCGGTCGCCGCATCACAAACCGAAAATCCCTCCGAGGCATCCGCCTAAAACATAACCGAAGAATTCACATCCATGTTCACGACGATCAAAGGTTGGCTGCTGGGGCTAGAGCGGGCGGAGGTCGTGCGCATCGACAGCATGGGCCTCAGCGCCGCCTGGGCATCGGGCAGCGGTCGGTTTTGGGTTTACTTCGGCGCGGTCTGCCTGTTCGCGATTGCCGTTTACTTTTACATGAAGTTTCAAACCCGCGGCACGCCGTTCAGCCGCGGCGTGCTGGGTGTTTGCCGCGGTCTGTTGTTGGCGTTGGTCTTCATCACTTTGGCTGATCCGTACATCGCGCTGCACAACGTTTACCAGTCGCCGCCGCTGCTGTATGTACTGTTCGACGGTACCGAGAGCATGGGCATTGCCGATGAGCTAACGGCAGAAGACCGTGACGCATTGGCCGGCGCTGTTGGGCTGACCGTCAAGCCCGAAGACGAAGCCCCGGCGAGGATCGACTACGTTAAGGCGATGGTCGCCCGCGAAGACGAACAGAACGTGTTGAAGCGTTTTCGCGATGAAAAAGATGTGCTGGTCGAAGCGTATGTGTTCGAGGGGGCGAACACAAGCGAGCTGCGCCGGTTGTCGTTGGGCGATGACGGTGCCACGTTCGATCCGAAATACCTCGCCGACCAGTTGACCGCCAGCGGACAGGTCACCGCGCTCGGCAGCGTGATGGACGAACTGAGCGCACAGCCCGGCAAAGCCCATTTGGCGGGCGTGGTCATGGTTAGCGACTATGCCCAGAACGCCGGGCGGGCACCGGTGGGCGATGCGATGGACGGCCGCGTCTCGCCCGTTTCTCGGTTGAACGTTCCGATTCACACCGTCGGCATCGGGGCCACGGAAGTGATCAACCTGGCGGTCGACATCCGCCCTGATGTGAAGATGAAACGTGCCGAACGTTCCAACGTGGCCGTGCGTTGGACGCAGACGGGCCTCAAAAGCGAACTGGCCACGATTCGCGTGACCGGCCGCTGGCTCGATGGCAGCGATGTCGGCAAGGAAGTGGAAGTCGGTGAAGAGACGATCACCATGGACGATACCTACGGAGTCGTCACCATGCCCTTCACGCCTGAGGGGGCGGGGCAGATGGAGTTCACCGCGGAGGTGGATGTCCACACCGGCGAAATCAACGAGCAAGACAACTCCAGCGAAGACGTCGTCCCGATCATCGACGACCACCTGAACCTGATGTACGTCGCCCACGAACCCGATTGGGAATGGCGTTTCATCAAGGAAGTTTTCCACCGTGACAAGCTGGTCGGCATCGAGGGTTTCCGCACGTACCTCCGCTCGGCCGACCCGAAAGTTCGGCAGCACAATGATCTGTTCCTACCCACCCTCACGCCCAAGCGCAGCGAGTTTTTCGCAAACGACATCATCTTCCTGGGCGACATGCCGGGTTCGGCGTTGTCGGATCGGTTCTGCGAATTGACGAAAGAATTCGTCGCCGAATTTGGCGGCGGTCTGGTCGTCATCGCCGGGCCGCGGTTCGGGCCGGGCGAGTTGGTCGGCACGCCGCTGGAAGACATGTTGCCGGTCAAGCTCGACCCCGCGGCGAAGATTCGTGACCAACGTGAGTTCATGTTGGAACTGACCCCGCACGGGCAAGCGGCCGATTTCATGCGGATGGGCGATGGCGAAGACGACACGCAGAACATTGCCGCCTGGAGAAACTTGGGGCCGCTCCCTTGGTATCAGCCGGTTCGCGGGGTGAAGGAAGGGTTCGCCGAAGTGCTCGCCGAACATCCCACCGACCTCTGCCCCGACGGCAAGACCCGGCAGCCGATCATCGCCCGCCGGAACTTCGGCAAAGGGGAAGT
>CALBTA010000582.1 GCA_937967755.1 uncultured Planctomycetaceae bacterium
CCGCCAGCGCGGTATCGTCCAGCGCGGCGTAGTCGCGGCTGGCGCTTTGCAGCACGGTGGTCAGTTCGATGCTCTTGGCCGGGCGTCCCTCTTCGTCCACGCCCCCGCCCACTTTCAACTGCCGGCTGAGCAAGTTTTTTAAGTAGCGGAACTCGAAATTCGGGTAATCCTGCACCAGCAGCACGCGGATGGTCTCGTCCCGCACATCGACCACGCGCGGCTGCCAATTGTTCGCGTCGTTACTATCCCCTTCCAGGTCTTCGATCTCGACGACGTACTCGATTTCGCCCGGCACCTCGGGGCGGTGGCGGAGGCGGCCGCTTTGGGTTTGGCCCTCTTCAGTCACGGTGATCGTCGTGGTGTCTAGCACGCGGCCCGACCGTTTCTCTTTCAGCCGCACTTCGACTTGCCGCCCGGCGAAGCCCGCGCCGCTGAGGCGAAAATCGATCGGCACGACGTCTCCGACGAAGGCGATCTCGTCGGCGGTGACGCTGGCGATCCACAAATCTTTCTGCGGCTGATCGTTCCCCAGCCCGATGGTGAACAGCGGAACCACCTTCCGCCGGGCGACTTCGGCGGCGTCGGCAATGGTTTTGCCTTCGGTGGTCACGCCATCGGTGAAGATGATGATCGCCGCCGTCGGCCGGCCGCGCTGCGCCGCGATCGCATCCAACAGGCATGCGCCCAAACGGCTATCGGGGCGGTCGGCCGCGGCTTCGCGGATTGCCGTGGACAACGCGCTTTGGCCATCGCCCTCGGCCGCGCCGGTCAGCGGACGCACCGTGCCCGAGGCCAACAGGTACTTCACATTGTAGCGCCGGTCGAGTTGCCCGAGCAGTTCGCCATCGCGCTGTAGCAGCAACGCCTTCGCCAGATTCAGCCGTGTCGCTTCGTCAAGATCGACCGCCTGCAAACGAGCGCGCATCGCGCTGACGACCGCCGCATCGTCATATGCATCGGGGTGGCTCATGCTGGCCGAATCGTCGAGGATCACGATCAAGTCGGGCAAGTCGGTTCGGTAAGGCCGAATCATCAGCCGGAAGGCCATGAAGACCACCAGCGCGATCAGCGAAACGCGGATCGCCGCCAGGCTGTATTTCCAAACCGAGCCGCGCGTCGTCTGTTCGCGTGAGTAAATGAACAGCACGAATACGGCCGCGCAAACCAACACGGCAATCGTCAACCAGGTCGCCCACGGGGTCCAATCGAGCTTTGATTCCCGCCCGCCGCCGGCAGACGATTCGCCCACGCCGAACAACAGTTCGACCAGGCGGACCGAAAAGCTATCTGCCAACAGGTTCATACTGAGCGGTTTCCAATCAGCCAGGCCAAGAAAGTTTCAGAGACCAACAACAGCAACACGCCGACTAGAAAGTATTGGTACAGGTACCATCGCGGGCCAGCGAGCGCCGCGGTCGAAACGTCGTCCCCGGCCGCTTCCAATTCGCGCTGCCAATTGGCCGGCAGCTCTTCCGCGCTGATGCGTGTCAGGTCGCTTTCGCGCGGGTCGAAGTTCGCGGCGTACAGTTCCGTTGCGGAAATCGGCTCGCCATATTCCGAACGGTAGATGCCGCTGCGGCCCGTGGCGGTGTAACTCCACGCGCTCATCTCGCCGTCGAGTTCCAGCCGCACGCGCTCCGGCGGTGGTGATTCCGCGTCGCCTTCGTCCGCTGGCGGATGAACATTCAACGGGATGCCAACCGCCGTGCTGTTGACCGAACCGGCCAGCGGCTGCCCGACGGTGATATTGCGGTTGGTAAATTTCCCCGCGGTGGCGGCGGCCAACATTTCATGCACCAACGGCGGGAAGCTAGGCCAGGTCGAAAGCACCGTCCAGGGTGTCGGCGGGTTTGTCGCCCGGTCGAGCGAAATGTCCGAAGCGCTCGTGGCGACCAAAATACAACGGCCCCGGCCGACCGGCTTTTCGACCACCGCCGGCGATCCGTCATCGAACCACAGGGCGATTTCGGCAGGTGAATCTTCGGCGACGTTCAGCTTCACATATTTCCAGACCGGCGTGGTCAACAGCCCGGTTCTTTCGTGCCCGCGGAACGCATCGATGATCGGGTGCTTGTAATCGCGCGGGTCGAAGCGGTACTGCCCCGTGCTGGCGAATTCGCCAAGCGTCGCCGGCAGCAATTGCACGCCATCGTCGCCGTCGCTGGCCAGCGAACGGTTGTAACTTTCAGGAACGACCTGATCGCCGAGGAACAGCACTACGCCGCCACCGCTTTCGGCATACTGGTAAAGCACGGCCGCTTCGTCGCGCCCGAAGCGCCCGACGTTGCAAAGGAAGACGCAGTCGTAGCTGGCCAACTCGCGTTCCAGCAGCGCGCTTTCGGTCGCCACTTCCGCGCGGATCGGTGACTCGCCCGATCGGGCTGGGGCGAGGGCCAGCGCCACATTGTCCGCCGCGCCGGGTCGGCCGCTGATGCACAGGACGTTCACCGCCTCGCGAACCGGCACGCTCAGTTGCCTGCGGTTGTCGACCGCTAGCGGATCGTCGGGCAGTTGCACGCGCACGATCTGCTCACCGGGGCCGGCGAATTTATGGGTGAACGCGACGGACGCTTCATCGCCGGCGGCAATGTCGATGGTCTTCTCGCCCACCGGTCGATCGTTGACGAGCAACTGTACCGATTCGCTGGCCCGGTCGCCTGGCCCGAAGTTGCGAAGCTGCACGGCGATGACAACTTCCCGACCGGCAACGACGTAAGCGTCGCGCAGTTGCAAGTTGGTGACCGCGGCGTTTTCGATGCCGTCGGTTCCCACGTCGAACAAGGTCGTCGGTGCGGCCTCCGCAATGCGACGAATGCGGGTGTCGACCTCGTCGCTGGTGACGCTCTGCCAGGTCGTTTGGCCCAGGTCGGTGAAGATGCAAACGCGGTGCGCGCTGATTCGCTTCTGCTTGTTGCGAACCTCTTGCAGAACCTTTTCCACCGTGGCGAGCGACGCCGACAAGTTCGCCCCGGCGTGCGGCATTTGCAACGCGGCGATCTCTCCCTTGACATCTTCCTGGTCGAACGCACCCTGGCCAACGATCACCTGCGGCGGCTCGCCCATGAGGACCAGCGTGAACGCGTCGCCGCGCGAAGCAGCGTCGACCACTTCGGCCGCCAGTTGTTGGGCACGGGCAAACCGAGTTGTGTCGCCTTCTACGGCCGCCATCGAGTAGGAACCGTCGATCAGCAGCAGCGTGTGCGTGCTGCCGCCGCCTCCGCCCGTCTGCCCGGCGCCGCCGCTGCTCCACATCAGGTCCATCCAAGCCAATGCCGCCAGCACCAGGATCATCGCCCGAATTAGCAGCAGCAGCAATTGTTCGATGCGAATGCGGCGAGAGTTCTTCTTCATCGCCCGCAGCAAATACTCCATCGCCGCCCATTGCACTTCGCGGAATTGGCGGCGGTTGAGCAGATGAATCAACAACGGAATCGCAGCCGCAGCCGCCCACAAGCCCATCCAGAGTGAGCCGTAGAAGAGGGGGCCGAGTTGGAGAAAAGTTACCATCGGGAAACCAGAGTCGCACGTGTGCCCGAGAATGGAGGGGAATGAAAAATGACAAATGAACAATGACAAAACAATTTGCCACCTTTGTCATTTGTCATTTTGCATTTGTCATTCGTCACGAAACACTCGCCATTCTCCGCGCCAAAAAACTACTGATTACACTCCCCAGGCCCCCATCGGATCGCACCATCTGGTAATCCATCTGCTGGCCGCGGCAGCCGGTTTGTACCTGGCGGCGGAACGAGTTGAACTCTTCCAGGTAGGCCCGGCGGAGCGAGCGCGGGTCGGTCATCACATCGGGCATCTCTTCCATGCCGTTGAATTTGGTCATCTGGCGGAACGGGAAGTCGAGTTCCGCCGGATCGAGTACGTGGAACACCACCGCATCGTGCCGGCGGTGCCGAAAATGTTTCAAGCCGGCCAGCATCGAGGGCACGTCGTCGAACATATCGCTGAGAATCAACACGACGCCCCGCTTGCTGAAGCGTTCGGCCAAATCGTGAAAGATCGGCCCGGTCGCGGTCTTCTGTTCCGACGTGACGTTCTCGAGAGTGTGCAATATCTGTTTCAGGTGCGTGGCGTTGCTGCCGGGGCGAACGAGCGCGCGGACTTCGGTATCAAACGTCGCCAGGCCCACGGCATCCTGGTGTTGCAACACCAGCCAGGCGAGCGACGCAGCGATGCACTGGGCGTATTCCAACTTGCTCATCGGCGAGTCCGGCCCGCGGTACTGCATGCTCTCGCTGGTATCGAGCACGATGTAGCTGATCAGGTTCGTCTCGTCCTCGTACTGCTTCAGGTAAAACTTGTCCGTGCGGCCGAAGACCTTCCAGTCAACGTACCGCAAATCGTCGCCCGGCGTGTACTCGCGGTGTTCAGCAAATTCAATCGAAAACCCGTGATAAGGGCTGCGGTGTACACCCGAGACATACCCTTCCACAATCCGCCGGGCGCGCAACTCCAACCCATGCAGTTGGGCCAGCACATGCGGGTCAAGGAAGTTTTGGGGGCTGTCGGGCATTGCGATTGGTCGCGTATCCGTTGAGGCGCGTTTGAACGATGTTCATCTGACTACGCCGACTTATACACTTCATCCCCTTCATCACCCGCGGGTATCAACTTCGTCAAGCGCTGGATGATGTCGTCGGCGGTGATTCCTTCGGCGTCGGCGTTGAAGTTGGTTTTGATGCGGTGGCGCAGCACGGGCGCGGCGACGGCTCGGATGTCTTCGCTGCTCACATGGTAACGCCCGTTGAGAACGGCCCGAGCTTTCGCGCCCAGCACCAAATACTGGCTCGCCCGCGGGCCGGCGCCCCAGAGGACATACTCCTTGATGAAGTCGGGCGCGTCGGGTTCATCGCGGCGCGTGAGACGGGCAAATTGAATCGCGTACCGGGCGACGTGGTCGGCGACGGGAACTTTGCGAACGATTTGGGCCAGCGTTGCGATCTGGTCGGCTGATAGAGTCGGCGTGATCTTCACATCCACGTCGGCGGTGGTTCGTTTGACAATCTGCAGCTCTTCTTCTTCGTCGGGATAGTCCACCATCACCATGAACATGAATCGGTCGAGTTGCGCTTCCGGCAGTGGGTACGTTCCTTCCTGTTCGATCGGGTTTTGCGTCGCCAGCACGAAGAACGGTTCGGGCAGCGCGTGCCGCTCGCCGCCGACGGTCACCTGATGCTCCTGCATGGCTTCGAGGAGTGCGGCCTGCGTCTTGGGCGGCGTGCGGTTGATCTCATCAGCC
>CALBTA010000583.1 GCA_937967755.1 uncultured Planctomycetaceae bacterium
CTGCTTCCGGCCCGCGCAAGCCGCTGCCATACTACGCCGACCCGATGCTCGCCTACACCGACCTGTTCGGCACCATCGCCACCGGCGGCAAAGCCAAAGCGTCGATGGACATCGACCGCAACATTCTCGACTTCATGACCCGGGACGTGAAGCAGTTCCAACAAGGGCTATCGCCATCTGAAAAAGAGAAGATGGATCATTATCTACACGGCTTCGAGACCCTGCAGGAACGGCAAAAGAAGCTGCGTTCAATGAATGCACAACTCAAAGCCGCTGCGCCAGAACTGAAAGACCACTTCACCAGCGAGATCGAGATGGAGCGGCTCAAGGCCCACTTCGATCTGGCCGCATCCTCACTGATCGCCGGGCTTACCAACGTCTGCTCGATCCGTTGCGAACACCTAGGCATGCGGCTGAGCGGCCTGGGCCTGGGCACGCGGACCGTCCACGGCCTGGGCCACATGATCGAGAATGGCAACGACGGCAATACCGGCGATGCTTTTGAGGGTGAGGCCGCAAACTATGGCGAGTTCAAGGTTCGCGAGGTCATCATGAACTCGCACATGGAGATGATCGCCGGCCTCTGGAATAAGCTCAAAGCAGTACCCGAAGGCGACGGCTCCATGGCCGACAACACCGTCGTCATCTACTTCTCCGACCACGGCGACCGCCACCATAGCCCGTTCTACCTTTGGCCAATGACCGTCCTCGGCGACATGAACGGCACCTTCAATTCCGGGCGTTACATCCAGTACCCCGGCCACAAGCTGCGCGGCAACCAAACCATGGGCAACTTCTACCTCTCGTTGCTGCACGCAGCAGGCGACCAGCGCAAGACTTTCGGCCAGCCCGACCTGGAGTCACCAGAATACATCAACCAGGAAACGCCACTGGAAGCTTGGATGGCCTGATTCCAAATTCAGAAACGGTCCGAAACAGAGATCAGTCAAAACAACCAACCCTGCTCGCCGGCGGCGTCCGGTCGGCGGAAGTCGTTTACGTTCGGCTTGGGCAACTTTCTGTCTAGCCCATACTTCTTGGCGAAGACTTTGAACGTTTGCTTGATCTGCTCCGCGATGGCTCCTTCGCCGCGCATTCGCTGGCCGAACTGCGAGTTGGACATCGCACCGCCGCGCGTGCTTTGAATGCGCGACATTACCCTTTCGGCATGGGATGGCTGCGTGCGGTGAAGCCATTCGACAAAGATCGGTTCCACGTTCAGCGGCAGGCGCAGCAGCGTGTAACTGGCGGTCACCGCGCCCGCCTCGGCGGCTGCTTCAAGAATTGCCGGCATTTCGCTGTCGTTCAAACCAGGA
This sequence comes from uncultured Planctomycetaceae bacterium, assembly GCA_937967755.1. Taxonomy (GTDB): domain Bacteria; phylum Planctomycetota; class Planctomycetia; order Pirellulales; family Pirellulaceae; genus CALBTA01. Next base: position 1,317 of record CALBTA010000583.1, read on the forward strand.
ATGATCGGCGCGACCAAGACTCCAACCGGAACGCCCGCAGCCTTCAGAGCTGCGATCGCCTTCAAGCGGCCCGCTGGCGGGCTGGTGCGCGGCTCCATCGTGTGGGCCAGTTGCTTATCCAGCGTGGTGATGCTGATCATCACGCTGATTGTCTTGTGCGCCGCCATTTCCGCAAGCACGTCCAGGTCACGCGTTACCATGGCGTTCTTGGTGATGATGCCAATCGGTTGCCGGGCTTCACATGCGACCTGTAAACACCCGCGCGTCAGTCCGAAATGCCGCTCGGCAAGCTGGTAACAATCGGTCACGCCGGAGAAAACGACTTGCTCTGGCTGGTAACCCTTGCGCGACAACCAGCGGCGGAACAATTGCGGCGCGTCATGCTTGACCATGATCTTCGTCTCAAAATCCAGCCCCGCGCTCATCCCCAAATACTCATGCGAAGGCCGGGCGTAGCAATACGCGCAGCCGTGCGCGCAACCGCGGTACGGATTGACCGAGTAGCGGAACGAAATATCAGGGCTGTTGTTTTCTGAGACGATTGATTGCGACGCATCGGGCAAGTACTGCGTGGAGATCGAATCTGGCAGCTCTTCGTCAGGGCCGAAGTGTTCGAAATCATCTTCAACGTACAACTGCTCGAACCGATTGGGCGTTTGCAACCCAGTGCCGCGGCCACGGACGGCGGAATTCTGCCGCGATGCGTTTGAGGGTTTGTCGGTCATTGCTGCTTGATTGAGCCTGGAGGTCCGCACTACGCCGCCCCGCAAATTGGCCTTTATGGACAAGTGTATACAATGGCCTTAGTCTGTCCAGCAGTTTGGTTCAAGAATCGCTCTTGTCAGTTGGCTGTTTCTGCCTGACAATTTATCCATCATCTCTTTAACTCATGAAACCTGAAGGAAACGCCCGCCATGGCTGACGGACATCAGAACGACCAACCCGAACAAGTCCAGCAATCGGTGCATTTGGATGATACCGATGTGTCGGCGATTTACGCTAACTTTTGCCGCATCTCCGGCACGCCGGAGGAACTGGTGCTTGATTTTGCAATGAACACCCAAACGACCGGCGGCTTGCCGGAAGTGTTGCACCTAAACCAACGGGTGATCCTGAATTTCTACACCGCCAAGCGCCTCTTGGGCGCATTGCACCAAGCGGTTCATCGCCACGAACAAGCCTTCGGGCCGCTGGAAGTCGATTTCCGCAAGCGCGTCGCCCAACAGCAAGCCCCGCCGGAAGAGAAATAGAAGCTTCGCAACACTTCAGCCGAATGAAGGCGGACTGACTTTCGCCCCGGCCGAGCTTGTCTCGGTCGAGCGGTGATTCTGCACTAACCGTCGAACCAAACTCTACGCCCGCCCCGGCCGACCTTGTGTCGGTGGAGCGCGTGATTGGTCCGCCGCGCCTAATAGACAATCATGGCTTCCACCCAGACAAGCTGGGCGGGGAGCTGGTGTGTTGGAAAGTGTCGGTTAGTGCAAAATCATGGCTCCACCGACACAAGGTCGGAGGGGGCCTCCGTCAGTCGGCCGAATTGTCGCGAAGTTCCTTATGTGCCACTGATTGGCGGCTACCGCTTCTTCCGAGCGGTTTTCAGCGCGGTCTTCACCGGTTCCAAATCGGCGGCGGGGTCGGCGATGGTGGCGTTGATCACGTAAGAACGCTGTTCGTCGCCGAAGACCAAGATGCACTCTGTCGTGTCGCCTTGGGTCAGCACCAACAGCAGTCCGCTGGAGCCGTCGATCGTCACGTCTTCCCGGCTGGTGACGGTCACGTTGTTGCTGGCGAAGAAGGCGTCGTTGTACGTTCCCGCGGTGGCGCTGAAGGGATTGGGTTGCGTCGTCACGGTCATCTTCGTGGCCGAACCTTGCTTTTGAAATCCGTTCACGGCGTTGGATGCGTGATAGCCGGTGGGCGGAATCAATTCGATCTCGGTATTGGGGGCCAAAACATAATCGCCCGACGGCTGCGATGTCTCTTCCGGCTGTTCAATCGGTTTGGGCGGTTGTTTGCTGGTGATCGTCGGCACGGCCGCTTCACCCGCTTTGAACAAACTGACCTGTTCGGCGATCTTCTGCGGACCGCGGTAGCCAACCAAAACATTCGCATGTTCTTTCTTCACCAGGTACAACGCCAGCTTTCCCAACTCGGGCGTTTTCTTCTGGCCTGAGCCCGGCGGGGCAGGCGGACCGAAGAACTGCATGCCCGAAACCTCCAGGTAGTCGGCCGAATATGCCTCTTCCCACAACGTCTTGTCGAGCTCCCATTGGGCTTCGGGAGCGACCGTTTGCACTGCTTCCAAGATCTCCGCCCGCGTTTCAGAACGTGCCGACTCTCCTTTGGGCAGCACGCAGAGGTAACAGTAAACAGTGTGTACGTTTTTCCCCTCACCCTTGAACGGCATTTCGTAAGCGAACCGCATACCGGGTAGTTTGATGGTGACCGCGTTTTCGCCATCGGCCAGCGAGGGGTAAAGCCGCATGTCGGGGATCCGCTTGCCATCTTCCATCCCCCCGGGGCGCATCGCCTTGACTTCGGCGGGTGCGAACAATGCGGGCAACTGCATCGAAACGCCTGTTTTCTCTTCGTCGATGGGCGTCGCCGCGCCGTGAACGCCCCGTTCCAACTCTGCCCAGGTCATGTAAGCCTGCGTGTCGTACCAGAACGAACCGCAGCAACACCCGCCGGCGAGGACCATGGGCAGCAGTGCCGCGGCGAGGCGAGAGGTGGAGCGATACTGGCGTCGGGAAATCGTATTGGGCATCGGCGAAGCGTCAAAGTCGGAAGGTCTAGTTCACAACTCCAATTTTCGCACCGACACCACACGCCTGCAACCGCCAACTTGCACAACTTGCCAACCTATGCTTACGGCACCTTCCGCATCCCGGTGAGTTGAGCGAACAGTTCAATCACCACAGCCCCCACGCCGGCGATACCACCGAACAACAGAAAGCCCAGCAGCGTTTGCAGCGGCGGCGAACCCAGGGCTGCCAACAGGGCGAAGACGACGCAGAACAGCGTCACCAGCGACAACATGCCAAACAGGCTGAATTGAGGGCGATTTGTAAAGGGATTTGGTTGCATGGCGTATTCTCCTCAGCACCCAACCGCCGCCCTGCCGGGAAATTAACTGCTTAAGCTTGCAATTTTTTATCCTGCACAAAGCCCAGGACGGGTTGGCACTCCCGCAATCAGGCTGCCTTGAGCAGGCCGGTCAAATGCGGAAGTTTGGCTATTCCGTTCCCACGTGAGGTTTTTCACCAGCGCGCGGACGAAAACCGCTACATGGCAGAGGATCTGCGCCGGGGGTGGTGAAAAAAAGAAATCTCGAAGATTCCGGCAAGAAAAGTGTACCACTCGCTTGACAGGAATATGAAAATATGTATACTAAACAGATGTTTGGGTGTGGCAGCCGAAGTCGTGAGACATCGGGCGATGCGCGAAGTATCCCTGAATTCTCACGAATCCGGCTACGCACGCAACGGTGCGCGTTGGCTGTGTACGGACCCGGAGGTCCGTACTACTTAACTAGCGAGGGAGAGAGAATTCACCACGACCCATGATTTGGCGGCACTTTGGTGAATTTTGGGCGTGGTGGAGATGTGGAGAGAGCTACGCAAGTGGTTGCCGGTTCTCGACTTCCGAAAAATCGCGGCGTGCTTAAAGCAGGCAAACTTTCACCACCGGACGCCAAAACATCGCAGAGGTGGTGATGGACGTAAACCGCATAGCAGAAACCAGTTACACGGAAAGGAGAATCTCAATGGTGAATCAAGTGGTGAAACGTAGTCACAGCTGCCAGCTTGGTGACTGGTACGGTTGGATGTTGATCGCGGCAGTGAAGCGAACCGCGCGGCCGGAAATTGAAGTGGAACGTTTCAGCGGGCAAGCTGGCAGCTTGCCGCTACGAACCCGGGCAAGAGTGCCCGGGCTACTATGGGGAGTTTTTCAACACGCGCGTTGCACATAAGCGTGCAACGCGCACCGTTTTTGGGGCCCCCTGGCAGCCGGCAAAGTGTTGCACATAAGACATCTATGCGCAGCGCGCGGGTTGAAAAACCAGGCATAATTGCAACCCGGCTGGTCAGCGGGTTCAATGGATACGATTGTATTTGTGAGGAAGGCACACGCGGGGGAGGGACGATTCATGGCGAGTGTGATGCAGGGGCACATCGTAATTTGCGGTTGGTCAGAGACCGCCCGCGGTGTGATCGAACAGTTGCACAGCGAAGATGGCGATCCCCGGCGGCAGATCGTGTTGATCGACCCGCACATGGATCATTGCCCGCTGGATGATCCGTATGTCTATTTCATCAAGGGCGACCCAACGCTGGATGAAACGCTCCGCCGGGCGGAATTGAAACAAGCCGAGACAGCCATCATTCTGACCGATTGGTCGATCGCTGATCCCGGCCTGCGCGACGCTAAGACCACGCTGATTACCCTGGCCATCGAAAGCCACCACCGTGACGTTTACACCGTGGTTGAACTGATGCGGAGCGAGAACCGCCACCACCTGGAACGGGCCGATGTGGACGAGCCGATCTGTGTCGCAGCGGCTGCTGGTTCACGCGGCGCTGAACCACGGGCTGTCACGGTTCTTTAGCGACGTGTTGGAGTTCGGCCACGGCAGTGAGATTTACAAAGTCGATGTGCCGGCTCCATTGATCGGCAAGACCTTCCGGCAAGCCGTCTCGCTGATCAGCGACAAGTTTCAAGGTATTCCGTTGGCCGTTGATCGGGGCGGCGAGATCCGCTGCAACCCGCAGAACGAATTCGTGTTGGCCGACGGAGACAAAGTGTTTCTGTTGTCGGAAGTCTTTCCCCAGCCGCTGGTCGACTACACCGAATGAAGGAAGATCTTCCCACGACCGACGGCCAGTTTTCCGAAGCGCGTGTGAAGCTGCGCCGTGGTTGGCGGCGAACGCAGCATACGTTTCGCCACGTGCTGGAAAGGCCGGCGTTTCGTGCTTGCCTGGCGATTCTGGCTTTGGCGGCGCTCTGTGCGTTCTTGTTGAACCAGTGGGAACGCCGGTACGCCGTGGGCAAGGACGATGCCGGTCAAATCGTTCGCCTGGGCGCCGACGGGCCTTACGGCACCATGCCCAAGACGGTGCGCAACGTAACGGTATTTTTGTTCAGCGGCTTCGACGCCGACCAACCGAGGACCGATGTAGGCTTCGCCCTGGCGATGGTGTGTTTGTTCTTGGGCTTTGGCATCTTGGCGCTGATGACGGGCGATTTGGCATCGCTGCTGGTCACCGCCGCGATGACCAACCGGGGGCTTCGGCGTGTGCGGTCGCGCAACCACATCGTGCTTTGCGGTTGGCACGACACGGCCCAGTCGCTGGTGCAACAACTGATTGCCCGCCAGCGCAACCCGCGGCGCGAAATTGTCGTCGTCGATGAACATACCGAAGAGGTGCGCGTACACGACCCCGATGTGCATCTAGTTCGCGGCGATCCGACGAGTTTGGAAACGCTAGAGCGAGCCGGTGCCGCGCGAGCGCATGCGGCGATCATCCCGCTCGATCAGAATTTGCCTGAAGACATTCAAGATTCGCGTAGCACGTTGGCCGCTCTGGCGATCCGCTCGATCAACCAGGAGATTTACACTTGCGTCGAAGTCTTGCGGCCGCACAACAAACGGCACATCCAGCGAACCGGCGTGGACGAAGTGGTGTGCCTGGGTAATTTCAGCCGGACGCTGATTACCTCGGCCGCGGTCTCGCACGGGCTTTCGCAATTGCTGTCTGACATTCTCACATTCAACCGCGGCAGCGAAATTTACCGCGTTGGCATGCCCGACTCGCTGGCCGGCCGAACGTTTCGTTGGTTGTTGAAGGAACTGAACGATCGGGCGGGCGTCGTGCTGCTTTCAGTCGAACGCGAAGGGACCATGCACACCAACCCGCAAGGCGAGTTCAAGCTGGCTGCCGGCGACCGGCTGTTCGTGTTAGCTTCGTTCCACCCTGACAACATTGAGGAACTGATCGACGATCCTTAACACCGGCTAGGTCATCGAAGCGATGACGTTCTTCAATTCGGCGGATGAGATGTCCATGGCGACCGCCGCCGATGCGCAGAGGTCTTTCTCGATGCCGGCTAGCTCGCCGTCGATGGCCATCATTTTGATGATCTCGCGGAGCACTTCCAGGCAACCTTCCTTGGTGGGTGGAACGGTGAAGTCGCGGCGGTTGCCCATCGCGTTTTGAATCGCCTCGGTCGCTTCCTCCTCCGAGATGCCCCAGTTCACCGCACGTTGAGCGAGGTACCCGGCCTCTTCGTCGGTAATCTTCCCATCGACGGCGGCCATCACCACCAGGTTGTTGAACAGATCGACACGGTTCATCGCGGCATTCCTTTACATGTTCGTTCATTGGCACACGCCAGCAAAGTATAAGACCAACCGCCTGCGTGGAACAAGTCTCCAGACTTGTTCCACTAGTCATCGAATCGATAGGCTTCCACCACATCGCCCGCAGTGTAGCTGTTTTTCCCGGCCGGGAAATAGATCAAACAGTCGGCTTGGGCGAGCGTCGCCAAATCAGCCGAACCTTGCCACGGCAACGGTGTTGCCACCGGCAGTCCACCGCTTGCGGCTTCGCCGTTTGTGATTGCCGCCGGAAAATAAACCGGCCGGTCACCCCGTTGCTGATGAGCTTGTGAAAGCCGTGCATGAACCATCGGCAGAGCAACATCGCCAGCGCCGCGCAGCTTCTCAATTGCCGCGCGGGCGAACAATTCGAAACAGACCAGGCTGCTGACCGGGTTGCCGGGCAGGCCAAAGACTAAGGTCTTTCGGCCATCGCTCTCATGAACCCCGAACCACATCGGCTTGCCGGGTTTCAGGTTCACCTTGTGGAAGATCTGCTCAACACCAGCGTCAGCCAGCACTTTGGGAATCAGATCAAGCACTCCAGCGGATACACCGCCGGAGAGAATCAAAATGTCGTGGGTCAAACCTTCGGCGACCAGCCGGCGAATGTCACCTTCCTCATCGCGGGCGATGCCCAGGTCTTTGACGATGCCGCCGGCCCGCCGGGCCAGGGCGACCAGCATTGGGTTGTTGCTGTTGCGAATCTGACCAGGGCCGGGTTTCTTATCAGGTGTGACCAGTTCATCGCCGCTGGTCATCACCGCGACCGATGGCCGGGCGAAGACGTCAACTCCCGTTCGCCCCACTTCCGAAAGGAGACCGATTTCAATGGGGCGCAGCGTCGTGCCTTTGGATAAAACCTGTTGCCCAACCGCCAGCGATGTAGCCTTGGGCAGAATGTTCTCGCCAGCGCTGGGAAGGTCAGCACAAGAGATTCGCACCGTTCCAATCGATTCGCCTGACGGGTCGGCTTGGAATTCAGTCCGTTCCACCATGACCACCGCGCTGGCCCCAGCGGGAATTGGTGCGCCGGTCATGATCCGCGAAGCCTTGCCCGAGGCCAATGTCTTGGAGGGAACGGTTCCCGCGGTCACCTCTTCGATGACTTGCAATTCCACGTGTGACGATGAAGGGCCATCGCCACCGGTGAGATTGTCCCCGTGCAACGCAAACCCATCCATCATCGCCTTGTCGTGCGGCGGCGAATCGATGTCGCTGGTGACGTCTTCGGCAAGAATTCGCCCTAACGCGTCCGGCGTTTCACTTTGGCCTGAGAGAACTGGCACGCGAACGGCACGTCCGGCGCGCGTTTGATCAAGCACAAACTGTAAGGCTTCATTGATAGAAATCATGATGCATCTCGCTCGTTCCCACGCAGAGTGTGGGAACGAGTACGCATAAACTCAACCCAACAACTCTTCCCGCTGCCCGCTGGGAAGTTCCGACCAGCTTGTTACGACGCGGCCGCTGGTCGCGATGTGTTTCACCTCCAGCGACTGCTTGTCCACCACCAACAGCAGCCGGCGCACCCAACTGCTGGCCAGCAACAGGTAATTGGCGTCGGTCTCCGCAATTTTCCAAGACGACCAGCGGTCGAGCTTCGGGTATTCGTCCAGCAACCGGGCCATCCGCGGATCGTCCTTGCGCACCGCACTAAGCGACCGGCAAGCGCTGCAGCGCCCGCCCTTGACGGCATCCGGGGCAGCTGTTTGACTGCACTGTGAACATTCGACTAGCTCGGATTGAAGCACCCGCACGCCGCTGGCGCTGCACGCCGTAAGGTGTTCAGGAAGCACGCGCTTGCCCGTTGCGGCGCAGGTTTCAACTTCGGTGATCAACACCCGGCGGCCCGATTCTTCACAGGCGACGATGCCTTCGGCCGCGGCGATGCGGCCGTCGTCAGTTACACCCAGGCGGTAGGATTGCTGGCGCGACAACGGGCACTTGTAGGCGGGCGGTTGCGACGTTCCTTCGGCGAGCAACCGTGCCCAACCCTCGAACGGTAAGTGAACGGTTTGATCACCCGACTCGAACGCCAGCTTTCCTTCGGCATGTTTGCACCAAATAAGCGCAGCGGCAATCGGTTCTGCAGGCCCGAGATGCCTGCGCGCGGCGGTGATGGCCGATTCTACGTCGCTGCTGGAAATCGAGGGCGGGCGATCCTCAAGCGGTGTGATATCGTCCAAATGCAAGCCGGCAACCAGGTCGTCTTCAAGCGGCGCACCGTTGCGGTCGAAGTAGTGGTGCTTTAGCGGCGAGGCATTGTTGCGATCGTCGCCGGGCGAAGCAGTCAGCCGAAGTACCGGCACGTCTTTCAACATGCAGCCCGCCAAATGGATATGCCCGTCGGCAAACCCGTAGTGGGCGAACAGTTTGGCCGAAATCTCATGCACGCTGGCGGGCTGCTTGCTGGGCACGGCGTGTACCGCTGGGCCCGCGGCTTGCAGTTGAGACGTGGCCCAGCGAAACAGTTCGGACCCGACATCGGCAGCCAGCACATTATCGGCCGCCGCCTGTCCGTTGGACGAGGTCTGGAACAGCAGTGTTTCCTTGCCCTGCCAACGATCGCGCAGCGCCTCCGGCAAGCTGGCTTCGCAAACCCCGCCATCTTGCGGGTTCAACCGGCAGCGCAGCGCAGTCAGCGCCCACTGCGTAAAACTCGCAGCGTCTTCAGAATGTGAATCGGGTTGAGGCTGGCTGTCAGACACAGGCGCTGGCCACGTGCGCGCTGGAATAAGGAACCGGAGTAGCAGTATTCAGTTTACCGACAACAGCACCCACTGCCTACGCCGGCTCGCC
>CALBTA010000584.1 GCA_937967755.1 uncultured Planctomycetaceae bacterium
AGTGATTCGCCGCTTCTACGCAGGGGGCGACCACACTAAGATTCCGGAAGTCCCACACCCAGGGCGGCGCTACCTGGAAGAGTTCGAAGTTCCGCCCATTCCGCCCATTGGTCCGCACCCGGTTCGCTATACCGAACATTCCGTCGAAGTCACCCAGGTCGATCGCGAATTTGCCAGCGCGTCGTGGTCGGTCGTCGGCGGGCTGAGCATTCGCAATCTGAACCTCGCCAGCACTGAGCGGGGTCGCTGCAAGCTGATGCGGAAGGACGCCAGCGAAGTGATCTACTTCGGATTGGGGCAGACTATTTCTGAAATCGACACGTCGTCGTGGCGGCGGCTGCGCACGATCGATCTTGGCGGCACGTTCACCGACATCGCCCGCAGCCGTGATTGGATTGTCGTCGCGATCAACAACCCGGGTATGGTACTGCTGCTGGATCCACAGAGCTTGGAAACGAAGCGGGCGATTCCGATCCAAGACGTGCAGCAAGTTGCCGCGTACCAGGGCAGCAACCGCATTTACGTCCGCCTGAAAACAACCGCGGGTAATTTTTCGCTGGCGGCGATCAACCTGGAGACCGATCAGGTCGAATCGATCATGCGGCTGGTCGACGCCGTTCGCGCCGGCGGCAATATGAAGGCGGATGTTCACCAGTACTCGCAGCTTTATCAAATCGGTTTGACGGACGACGGCAAATACATGTGGGCGTTAGGCGACAGAGTCTGCCGTTGGTCGCTGGACGACGGGCGAATGAATTGTTTGGAAGTGAGCAACGTATCGATTCACGAACGCTACGCTCGCAGCGTCAGCCCCAATGGGCGGTTCTTTTCGACGACCAATGGCGTCTTCGATGTCACGCGGAGCATTACCAATCCGGTTGCGACGAACGCGGCCTTCCGCAAGTCAGCGATTACCAACGATGGCGAGCAGTTCGCCTTTTCTGATACGCACGATGAGTTTCGCGAACTGAATATCCGCGGCACTACGCTTTACGAACATGACTGGAGCCGCACCGGGCGGTCGGGTGAAGTGTTGGCGGTGCATGGTTTGCCGCAACCCGATCAGTGGGTCGTGCAGACCCGAGACGGCTGGATGCTGGTGGCCAAGAGTTCCGCCACCGCGAGCAATTCTCCGCAAGAAAACCCAACCGAAACGCAGCCGCCGGAGTCGTCGCCGGTGGCGCTCCGCGTCGTGGCCGACGAGTGGCCCGCAGGCGACGCCGAAGCCCTCTCGGTCGAACCGTTGCCGGCGGTCGACGGCGTAGCATCCGTGCGGCTGGCCGGTGCGCGACTGGCTTGTTTTTCTGGCGATGGCAATAGCGCCTACGCAGTGGCAGGTCAGCGGCTTGCGAAGATCAGCGCGGAAACGAACGAAGTCGACAAGGTCGTCCAAATTCCTAACGAAGTCGAAATCAAGCACCTGTTCTTTAGCGCCGCCGGAGTGATCGCCGCCGGTGGCCAGCCGTTGCGGATTTGGGTGTTGGACCCGGCGACGCTGGAAGTGGCCCGCTGCATTTACACGCCGCCGTTGTCGGAACTTGAAAAAGCGGGCGACGGTGAAATCACGACGGCCCCGGGCAGCCCGCTGCTGCTGGTGCGGGCGAAGGGAAATTACCTGACGACCATCAACGTGGAAACCGGCGCGCTGGTGTCGGAAGTGCCGCTGGTGGAATTGAAGGGGCCGTCGTATGAGGGCGGATCGTTCCACCCGCGGGACGTGATGCTGTGCATGACGCCCGATGGCAAGCGGCTGGTCTCTTCCTTCAGCGGCGGCGTTCATTGCTGCGACATCACAGCCAATGGTTTCACCAATCACCGGGAGTCGAACAAGCTTTCGCGGACATCGATGTTGCGGGTCAGCGGCGACAGTTCGCGGGCCGCGTTGAAAACATCGAAAGCGGGCGTCTTGATTTATGAACTGGATGATCTGGCGGAGCCAATTGGACGCGTTCCGTTTTCCGCCACGAGCGAGGCGGCTACGCTCGACGGGCCGGGTGAGTCGCTGTGGACCGCCGGGCTGCACCGATACAGACCCGGGCAGTTGAATTCGGCATCGATTCCGCTGGCTGACGAAGCTGATAGAAGCCTCGCGATTTCACCCAACGGTCAGCGGTTGCTGGCGGTCGGCGCCGCGGATTCGTTGTTGATCGACATCAGCGGCTGGACCACGCCGGAGGCACCGCTGCAGCCGGCGGGTGATCTGAAACGCCTGGCGATCACGGAAGAGGACTTCACAATCACCGCAGAGAACCGCAGCATCGTTCGCCAGCGGATCGAACTCGACGGCGCACAAATCACGTTGCTGGAATACGACCGGGGCAATTCGTACACAGCCTACGGCCGCTTTTCGCCCGATGGAAAATGGATCTATACGCAGCGCGACCGCAACACGCTGCAACAGGTCGATGCCGAAGACTTAACCGCTCGCCGGTCGATCAAACTGAACTCCGGCCCGGGAATCATTTCGTTCTATCCGGCGGCGGGCGGGCTGGCGCTGGCTTGCCTAAACGCGAAGGAGCCGCGGATTTGGATTTGCGACTTGGACACGCTTGAGCCGCAGCACGTGTTGTCGCTGCCGCAACTCGGTTCGCGCGAGCGGGGTAACTTCAACATCGCGCGGGACGCTCCGTTAGCGTTCTGGTGCCGGGACAATGTGTTGTCGGTGATTGATTTGAAGTCGTCGCGGGTGCTTGATCGCTGCGATCTGATCTTGGCACACTATCAAACCGGCGCGGGCTCTAGCCTCGGGCCGCGCAGCATCACCGCCAGCGACGATGGCAGCCAGGTATTTTGCCTGCCGTACGGCCCGCTGGTTAGTTGGGATGGGAAAAAACTGAACGCGAAGCCGGTTGCCAGGTTGAACGGCGTTTACGCGCACCGCGGCTTGCTTTGGCAACCCGACCAGCGCCGCCTGGTTGGCATCTCGAACAACATCGTCAAGCAGGGTGAGCCGGAAGCGGAACGGCGCTACCTTCCGCTGCGGGCCGTCGGCCCTTCGGAAAAACCGGTCGATCTGTTGCCGCTGCCGGAGGGCGTTCCCGACCGCGGGTTTTCGACCAAGCTGAGCGAAGACCGGCTGTGGATTTTCACACCTGGGCAAGATTCCGCAAAGAGTCAGTTCGCGACCGTCACGCTTGATGGGCATGCGACGCGTGCCGTCGAAACTTCTTACAAGGTTTACCAATACGAAGTCGCCCCGCGCGGCCCTAGACTGCTCGCCCGAGAGCCGCAGGGCGAGTTTTATTTGCTTGAGTTGAAGGAGTAAGAGCCGTAGGCCGGGCACTCTTGCCCGGTCAGATCGACCCGGCCCAGAACGGGCAAGAGTGCCCGTTCTACCTCTGGGATTGCCAGCATGACAGCACTGCCATTTCGCCCTTGCCGTCGGGTGTGATCGGCGAGTACTTTCCGCATGCTATCGCTGGATGTTTATCTTGCTGCAAGCAGCGTGCGGAAAGCCTCAAGTGTCTGCCAGTTCGCCAAACACATTCGAATCGAACACTACCACCGCAACGAGCGATGATCATTGCGCGCTGCCGCCCCCTTGGTTGCTCATCAGCTTGTTCTTTCTGGCCCTGTTGCCGCTGACGGTTTGGTACGTTCTGCACCACCCTGACGAGCGGCACTATACCGACGCTGGCATCGCCATGGTGCAGTCGGGCGATCTGCTCACCCCGCGGCGAGCCGACGGGTCGCTGCGGTTCAACAAGCCGATCCTTTCCTATTGGCTGGTCGCCGGGTCGTACTGGCTGCTGGGCATCAGCCCGTTCGCTTCGCGGTTTCCATTTTTGCTGGCGGGTTGTGCGACTGTTTTTGCGACGTACCGTTTGGGGAAGTTGCTCGGCGAAAGCGAAGCGTCTGGCCGTTGGGCGGCGCTGGTGGCGATGGGCAACTTGCAAGTCATCCTCGCCTCGACGCGGTCGATTCCCGATATTCTGCTCTGCCTGTTCGTGACAGTCAGTTGCTTTGGCTTCTTGTCGATCATCTTTTTCGACCGCCGAAGTTGGCAAGTGTACGGGTGCGCTTACATCGGCCTGGGATTGGCGATTGCCAGCAAAGGGGTGCCGGCGGTGATTGTGGTTGGTGCCGTGGTGTCATGTGCGATGCTCTCGAATGTTTTTGTGCGCCGCGAAGAGTGGAACTTCGGGCAGCTTGTGCATATCCCAGCGATCGCATGGGGAGCGCTCATTGCAGGTGGCTGGTTCGTGTTGATGTACTCGGTTCACGGCCACGTTGCCCTTAGCCAGTTCGCGCAAGATCAAGTCGGAGTGCGATTTGAAGCGACGGTGTCGCGCCGGCTTTATCACTTCGCAATCTTCCTAGGGTGGTGCGCGCCAATCGGGCTGCCTTGGATGTTGCCAGTCGCCCTGAACAAAATTGAGCGGCACGGCGCTAGCCGCCGGTGCGTTGCTTTTGCTTCCACACCGGCGGCTAGCGCTGTGCCGCTCAGTAGAGGGCAACGCCGACGAGCGATCACAACGACCATCATCGCCGCGGTTCTACTCGTCGCCGCCGCTACGTCGTTTTGTAATTTCATCTCCAGCCGGTACATCCTGCCGGTTGTTCCGCTGTGCGCTTCGGTGATCGGCGTCGCCCTGGCGGGTGTCTCGCGGGAATTGGTCCACAAAACATTTCGACCAATACTTCTGATCGGCTTGGGAACGCTGGTCATGGTAGCCGGGGCGCTGGTGATTGCGAACTTCCAAACCGGCCATGTTGCGGCGGCACTAATTTGCGCGATCGCCGCGTTCGGTTTAGTTCTTACGGTCACGTTTCGGACTTTCACAGCACAGAAAACGCATCCGGCCATCGACTTGGGCGTGCTGAAGATGGCGGCGCTGCCGCTGGTCGCGATGGGGCTGTTTCATTTCATGTTGCCCGATGACGCGCAGCGCGCCAGCGCGACGCTATCGCGCGATACGACTCAGCGACAGGAAGTGCAAGTCATCGGCAAACCATCGCTGGCCAGCAAGCTGCAAGTTTACCGGCGCGGTGAGTTGGCACTGCACAACCGCCAGC
>CALBTA010000585.1 GCA_937967755.1 uncultured Planctomycetaceae bacterium
TGCGGCTGGCCTGGTCGATGTTGGCTGGGCGGATGCGGCAGAGCTTCTCGCGGGCCTCGGTTCGTAGTTGCTTCATGGCCGTGTAGTCAAAGCTGTCGGGAATGCGTTTGTCGGCCAGACGTTTCTGCCGGTCGATCTCGACTTGTTGACGCGAGATGTAACCTTCGTATTTCACATCAAACATCACCTGCTGGGCGACAACCGGCGATGCGGCGTTTAATTCCGGCAGGTGGGATGCCACGGCATTCCAGTCTGCTTCCGGTCGGCGCAACAGTTTGGAAAGCTGCACGCCTTCGTGGCGCGTGTCGTCGAGCAATTGGGTTAGCCGCTGGATCTCATCCACTTTCGTGTTCAGGTTCTTATGGCGAAATTCGTCGACTAGCCCGTAAGCGTGTGCCTTGGGCGTGAGCCGGCGGTCGGCGTTGTCTTGCCGGAGCATCAGGCGGTACTCGGCACGGCTAGTGAACATGCGGTACGGCTCATCGACACCGCGAGTCACCAAATCGTCAATCAACACGCCGATGTAAGCTTCATCACGCGAAAGCACCAACGGCTCTTTCCCTTGCAACTTGCCAGCCGCATTCGCCCCGGCGATCAGCCCTTGGGCGCCCGCCTCTTCATACCCGGTGGTGCCGTTGATTTGACCGGCGAAGTAGAGGCCGTCCACCGATTTGGTTTCCAGCGTCGGCCGCAGTTGCTCCGGCGGGCAGAAGTCGTATTCCACCGCGTAGCCGTATCGCATGATCTCGGCCTTTTCCAACCCGGGGATCAGGCGAAAGAGCTGATCTTGCACGTCGCGGGGCAAACTGGTTGAGATGCCGTTGACGTAAACCTCCAACGTATTGCGGCCTTCGGGTTCCAAGAACAGTTGGTGCTGATCCTTGTCAGCGAACCGCACAACCTTGTCTTCAATCGAGGGGCAATACCGCGGGCCTTGCGAATCGATCTGCCCGCTGTACATAGGCGCACGGTGCAAATTGGCGCGAATCAATTCATGCACTGCCTCATTAGTCCAGGTGATGTGGCAGGGCATTTGCTCCAACTCCAACCGGTCGGTCAAGAACGAAAACGGCTGCGGATCGTCGTCGCCTGGTTGCAATTCCGCTTGGGCGAAATCAATCGTGCGGGCGTTTAGCCGGGGCGGCGTACCCGTTTTGAAACGGGCAATCGCGAAGCCCATTCGGTTGAGCGCGCCGCTGATGCCGGTCGTCGTTCCTTCACCCGCTCGCCCGCCAGCGGTTTTCGTTTCGCCAGTATACATCAGCGCGGCGAGAAACGTTCCGGTCGTAAGAATCACCGCCGGGGCGCGGTAGATCACGTCACCGCGCACAGATACGCCCACGATGCGGTCGTCTTCGCAAAGCAAATCTTCAACAACTTCTTGCCGCAAACTAAGGTTCGCCTGTTGCTCGACGAGACACTTCACTTCCTGCTGGTACAGTTTTTTATCGGCCTGCGCACGGGGGCTGTGCATGGCGGGGCCTTTGCGGCGGTTGAGCAGGCGAAACTGGATTCCGGTTGCGTCAATCGCCTGGCCCATCGCCCCACCCAGGGCGTCGATCTCACGCACGATGTGCCCCTTCGCCACGCCGCCGATGGCCGGGTTGCAACTCATCTGGCCGACGGTATCCAGGTTCGTCGTCAGCAACGCGGTCTTCGCCCCCATCCGGGCGGCGGCCATTGCCGCTTCGGTTCCGGCGTGCCCCGCGCCGACAACAATCACGTCGTAGTCATAGGTAATCGGGTTCATAACGTGTATTCTAGGCGCAAAGTTCCTGGCGGAATATCGCCTGAGGACCGTAGCGGGGGCTTCCAGCCACCGCATCGAAGCGATCGCGAAAGAATTACGGTGGCTAGAAGCCTCCGCTACGAGCATGCCAACAGACGATCAATTCGAACGGCTCGCCCGAGACGTGGACGCGTTGCGTCGGCGTTTGGACGCGATTGATGCGCGGTTGGAAAAGTTGGAGAGCGAGCCGACAGCTACGAGCGTTGCGAAGCCGCCAGCGGCGGATGATGGGATTGAGATTATCGACGCGTCGATGGTGGAGGAAGTTGCCCAGCCGCGATCAGTACAGCCTTCGCCGCAGACTTCACAACAGCCAGCGTGGAAGTATCCCGAATCGGCGCGGCGAGAACCAAGCGCTTTGCAAACGAAGCTCAACCGTGCTCAAGAAGTTTTCGCCGAGCAGTGGGAAGACATCATCGGCGGGCGGTGGATGACTTGGGCCGGGGCGCTGACGTTGATCGTCGCGGTCGCTTTTTTCGTTCCGTGGGCGTGGACGGAATTGGACCTGCCGAACTGGTCGAAGGTGCTGATCTTGCACGTCGCAGGTGCGGGCATCTCGATTGCCGCACTGGTTCTGCACCTGCGAGGCATGAAGGTCTTCGCCCAAGGGCTGGCGGGCGTCGGCATCTTCACGCTTTACGCCAGCGCTTGGGCGGCGCAGCACCACTACCAAATTTGGGGCGAGTCGGGGCTGTGGACGTTCATCGAATGCGCACTGATCACCGCGCTGGCCATCGCCGCGGCGATCAGTTCGCGCAGTGTGGCGATCGTGTTGCTCGGGGCGCTCGGCGGCTACCTCACGCCGATCATCACGCCCGACTGGCAAGACAGCCACGTCACCATGTTCACCTACCTGGCATTTTTGAACGTGGCGTTGGTCGGTAGCGCTGTGCTGCGCGGTTGGAGCTTCCTCAAACCGCTGGCCTTGCTGGCGACGATGTTGATGTTCGCCGCTTGGATGCTGAGCCGACCCTTCGACCCCGCGCTGCCCTGGAGCACGCAGTGGTTGGCGTCGGCACACTGGCTGATATTTCTCGTCGGGGCGACG
>CALBTA010000586.1 GCA_937967755.1 uncultured Planctomycetaceae bacterium
GGAAGACCCTGCCGGGCGCAGCGTGCGTTACGGACAGTACAACGGCCGCCGACTGATCCTGGTGAGGAAGGACGACACGCACTTTGATTTCATTTTGGAGCCGACTGAAGATCACGTCGCCCGCGTGGTGTTCAAGAACATTGATGTCAGCCTGATGACGCCGAGCGTTCCTCAGTGGTGCAAAGAGGACGCCGGCCTGACGCGGATCGCGTTGACCGATCGCGAGTGGAACCGGCAGCAGGTTCACTTCGATGTGGACGGCGCGAATATTGAAGTCTCCGGCGGTGACGGGTTTGAAGTTCGCAACCTGCACAAGGTGGCGCTGGCGAAGAACTGCCTGAACGCTGGTTTGTGGGAAGTGATTCTGAATGTGAAGGAAGGCGACGGCAAGGCGATGTATTACCAGGGTTGGTTCACCTTCCCGCTGGGGCATTACCGCCGGTTGTTGGAACAGAATACGGGGCTGGATTACGCCGATCACTGGTACGGTTTGGAGCACTGGTCCGACCCGGCCGGAACGGTGATGGCGATGGAGAAGTTGCGCAGCGTGTACAGCGAGCGCGAAGTCGCCGCGATTTACGATGCCAATGAAATGATCATGTACGCGGGCGAGCAAGTTCGTAAGAAGCGCACCTGCAACGGCCCGAACCTGGTCAGCTGGGGTGATATCACCGGCAAGCGCGGAATTGAGTTTGCGTCATTCATTCCGCCGGGGCGGTACAGCGTTGATCATCCCTGGGGGAATGAGTACTGGCGGTTGGCACAATACAGAAAGGCGATCGTCCGCGACGTGCTGACGCCGGCGACCGGGAAGAAGCTGCAGGAGTTGGAACTGGTCTTCCACGACGAGCAAGGTCAGGCGAACCGGTTCATCGTCGGCGGTGTTGACCTTGCCGCGCTGCCGCAACTGCCGACCGCGCAGTACAACCGGGGACTGTACATGCCGATGGGCATTGGCGTGCCGCCGTTCTATCAAGACTATGCCAAGCTGCAGGCCAACCCGCCTCACGAAAGCCCGTACTACAGTTTTCTGTTGGATGGCCAAGACCGCTGGATCGACCATCACAAGTCGGCCATTGATGGCCCGGTGATGCACCGCGACGAGCACGACCCGAACCTGGTGCATTTGTACCTGCTGTCTTACGAACGCCATACATTGATCGCCCACTTCGTGATTCCGATTGAAGCGAAGGTGCAGACGATCGCCCGGGAGGTTGATGGGAACGCGGCGCGGCAACAGCGTGGAGCAAGTCTCTAGACTTGCTCGAAATCTCGAACAAGTCAGGAGACTTGTTCCACGGACTGCTTGCTCAAATAGTGATGGCATAACGCGACGGCCAGCGCGTCAGCTACGTCGGCCGGTTCGGGCAGTTCGCGTAGGCCGAGCTCGCGTTGGATCGCGATTTGCATTTGCGATTTCGGCGCCCGCCCAGCCCCGGTCAGAATCTTCTTCACCTGCGTGGCGGCGTACGCCTGCATCGGCAATTCGGCTTGGGCGGCGGCCAGCACAATCACCCCGCGGGCATGGCCCATCAGAATCGCCGTCTTCGGCCGGTCGTAGTGCGAATAGAGTTCCTCAATCGCCACCGCCTCTGGCTTGAGCGACCCGATCACGTCGGTAATCCCTTCGTGAATTTCCTTCACGCGCAGCGGCAGCGATCCGCGCGAGCGGCCCCGCACCACGCCCGCTTCGACCACACGAATCCCCTGCCCGGCCGGCTCAATCACACCGTAGCCGGTAATGTTCAGGCCGGGGTCGATACCGAGGATGCGGGTCATTCGCGCTTCCACCCTGTTTCGCCGGCGCGGTCTTCGAGGGTGATCTGCAGTTGGCCAAGGCGGTCGCGGATCGTGTCGGCCATTTCGAAGTTCTTGTTCGCCCGAGCTTGCCCGCGCAGATCGATGACAAGTTGCATGATGTCGTCCAGCAGCGCATCATCCCCACCGCCGCTCGCCGGCTTCGCAGGCTCTTTCAGGAAGATACCGAGAATCGCGGCTAACTCGCGCAGCGTTTCGACTGCCCGCACGAACGCGTCAACATCATCCTGCTTACGGGCTTTGGCATCTTCCAGTTTGTTAGCATCGGCGAACTTATTCAGTGAAGAAAGCAGCCCGAACAAATCACTGACCGCCGCGCCGGTGTTGAAGTCGTCATCCATCTTGGCGAGGAAGTTGTCGCGGTGGGACTTCACTTCGGCGAGGAAGGAGCAATCGCCGGGGTTGATTTCGCCGTCGGTTCGGCGGCGTATGAGCGTTCGTTTTTCCTTTTTCGAGTCGGGTTCTAGATAAAACGACTTGCCGGTGATCCGCTCGTAACGTTCAAACAACGTATAGAACTTGTCCAATGACGCGCCGGCTTCGGCGATGTTTTCTTCGCTGAATACGATCGTACTGCGGTAGTGAGTTTTCAACAGGAAAAACCGCAGCCGCTCGCCACCCTGCCGGGCGA
Source organism: uncultured Planctomycetaceae bacterium (assembly GCA_937967755.1). Taxonomy (GTDB): domain Bacteria; phylum Planctomycetota; class Planctomycetia; order Pirellulales; family Pirellulaceae; genus CALBTA01. Next base: position 2,450 of record CALBTA010000586.1, read on the forward strand.
TGAGATCGCGCAATCCGCCGGCCCCTTTGCTGCGTGAAATCTTCGTTTCGACCGTTGCTTCTTCCGGCGACGAGTCGCCGTCTTGGGTGTCGCGGTCAGCACGGCCGCCGAGCTTGCCGGCATCGCCGCCGGCGCGCATCAGCCCGTTATGCATCCAATACTTCGCCATCGGTTTGCCGTGGCAGCATTCGCTTTGGGCGATTTCGTTTTCGTGATGGGGGAAGGTCAGATCGAGCCCACCGCCGTGGATGTCGAACGTCTCGCCGAGGATGCCTTTGCTCATGGCCGAGCATTCGATGTGCCAGCCCGGCCGGCCATCGCCCCAAGGGCTGGCCCAACTCGGCTCGCCCGGCTTGGCCGATTTCCAGAGGGCAAAATCACCAGCCGACCGCTTCTTGGCCGCCGCCCCGCCCCCTTCCCCCTGTTGATCCTCCGGCGAACGGTTGGTCAGCTTGCCGTACTCTTTGTCCTTGCCAACTTCAAAGAAAACATCTCCGCCGGCTTCATAAGCGAAACCTTTGTCAATCAACTCGCCGATCAGCGCGACGATCTCATCCATGAAGTCGGTCGCCCGCGGCATGTGCGTGATTTGGTTCACACCCAGCGACAGCAAATTCGCGCAGTAGTCGCAGGTCATTTCCGTGGCGACCTGCGACATCGGAATGCCGCGCTCGCGAGCCTGCCCGATCAGCTTGTCATCAACATCGGTAATGTTCACAACTAGATCAACTTCGTACCCGCTGTGAACGAGGTAGCGCTTCACGCAATCAAAAATCACCGGCCCGACCATATGTCCGATATGGGCTTCCTTGTAAACGGTCGGCACGAACAAATAAATGCCAACGCGGCCCGGCGTGACCGGCTCGAAGGTTTCCTTCTTCCGCGAGAGGGTGTTGTAGATGCGAAGATTTTGTTGAGACACTTTCGATGCTGCTGGTTCAGTTAAAGTCGCGGTCGTCATGGTCAATCCGTTTCAAATTGTTCGTGGTCGACGGCCTTGGAAGACCGTCGTACCGTTCAGCCTTCGTCGCGATGCAACAGCACCACACACTGTGCCGAGATCGCCTCCTCGTTCCCAATCGCTCCCACCCCTTCGCCGGTCTTTCCTTTCAGACCAATTTGCTCGGGGCGAAGTTCGAGGATTTCGGCGATGCGTTGGCGAATGGCTTCTTTGTACGGCGATAATTTAGGGCGCTCGGCGTGGATGATGCAATCGAGATTTAGAATTTCCCAACCGGCGCCCGTGACGTTCTCTATCGCAATTCGCAGCATATCGGCCGAATCCCGCCCGCGATTGGCCTCGAGAGTGTTGGGAAACATTTCGCCAATATCGCCCAAGTTGGCCGCACCCAGCACCGCGTCAGTAATCGCATGCAGCAGCACATCGGCATCGCTATGCCCCAGGGCGTGTTTTTCATGCGGAACATCGATCCCACCCACGCGCAGCGGCCCGCCCTCGCCCAGGCGGTGAGTGTCGTGGCCAATTCCGATGTCATACTCTTTTGACATGAGCATGTTTGCAATATTTTGGGTCTTCTGCCGATTTAAGGCTCGCCTTCAGCAGTTCCGGCGGCGTAATGAACGGATTGAATCCAGACGGTGCTCCGATCCCAATCGACTTCAAAAGAGACTCCCAGCGGTCGAAAAGAGGCGATGCGTCGATTTCCGTCGCGAGATTCGCCTACGTTTTCAGGGTCTTCGCGTAGAGCGTCGCGCAGGCTGTAAACTTGTCGCGTGAGGATTTCTCGAGTAGCCGGATCGACGGCTTGCCAGATTCTCGCAAAACCCAGCTCCGCCTCCTCAAGCCAAACGATTCGGGAAATCATAGCGACTGCACTCTCTTGAGCAGCTCTTCCGTCGAAATCCCGCTCGGACGTTGCATGCGACGGTCCAACTCTTCATCGCTAACTTGCTCCCTTGCCCATGCTAAAAGCTCGGGCGTCATCGGAGTCTCGCCAGACGCCTCGAAGAATCCGAGGAGTTTCCCCTTCGAGTCATAGAGGGCAACGCTGTCTCCACCAGCTATTAACCGCTGCACGCCCG
>CALBTA010000587.1 GCA_937967755.1 uncultured Planctomycetaceae bacterium
GCAGCGGGTGCTCGCCTACTTCGCGAATCTTCTTCTGAATCGATTCGGTCGAACCACCCGTACCGATATGCCACGAAGCGGAAACACGAACCGTCAGGCGGTCTTGCTCCAGCAGTTCTTGGTAGCGGTTCATCGAGCCGCTGCCGGCGCTGCGGTCGGCGACCGCGGTGATACCGACGGAGTTGTAGTCCCGAAACAGCCGCTCCAACCGGTTTTGGCGATCTTCTTCGGTCGCTTTCTTCCCACCGGTGTCGCCGCTTTTGATCAGCCGGGTGCAAGCCCGCAGAATGCCGTTCAGCTTGCCGGTTTCGGGGTCACGCTCCAAATGCCCGGCCCCGACGACCTTGAAGTCCTCGCCGATGCCTGAAAGTTCCAACGCCTTGCTGTTGAGCGCCGCGTCAGGCCCTGTGCGAAACACCACGGGGTGTTTCGGGGCGACGCTGTCGAGTTCCGCCCGGGTGGGAAACCGCTGCTCGCGCAACCGCGTGATAAATACCTGGCTGACCCAAATCCACTGGTCTTCATCACGAACCTTCGTCAGCCCTTCGATGTAATCGAGCACATCGCGGATCGACTCCATGTCGGGAATCTCGTGATCGAACTCATGCATCGCCGCGCCGTTCGGATGCACATGCGAGTCGATCAGCCCGGGAATCACCATCTTGCCGCCAAGGTCGATGACTTGCGTGTCGTCGCCTTTGACCTTGGCGACGTCTTCGCTCGATCCAACTTGCACGATGCGCTCACCGCGCACGGCGATCGCCTCGGCGATGGTGAATTCCTCATCGACGGTAACGATGCGCCCGTTGGTGAGGATGAGGTCGGCCGGTCGGTCGCCTAGGGCGGTAGGCGCGGTGGCGAGCAATGTGCAAAGCGCAAGAATCAATCGAACGTTGTGCATGGGGTCCTCCAACGGCAAGTGTAGGACGGATTGCCAATCCGTTCTACACTTGCCCGTTAGGCCAATTGTTTGCGGAATCTCAACACCGCCGCCGCAATCATCACCAGCGTGCAAATCGCCAGGCCGATGACCCACGGAAGCAAATCGGCCAACCCCGCGCCTCGCAATACGATACCGCGCATGATCTCGATGAAATAAGTCGCGGGGATGGCGAACGTGAAGTAAAAGATCTCACCTGGCATTTCGCTGCGCGGGAACATGAAGCCTGACAGCAACACGGCGGGCAGCATCGTCATGAACGAGTAAAGCACCGCGGCGACTTGCGTCTTCGCCACGGTCGAAATTAGCAGACCCAAAGCCAACGAGCAAACAATGAACAATGCCGACAGCACCAGTAATAATCCCAGGCTGCCGGCGATGGGAACTTTGAAGACGAAGACCATCACTGCCAGGATGATCAGCATCTCGAAGAAGGCGACCAGCGCATATGGCAGCAGCTTGCCCAGCATCAGCCCCAACCGCCCGACTGGCGTGACGAACAGTTGTTCCAGCGTGCCCCATTCGCGCTCGCGGACGATGGCGAACGACGTGGTGAAGACGGTCACCAATTGCAGAATGATGCCGACCAGCCCGGGAACGAAAAAGAACTCGCTTTTCAAATCGGGGTTATAAAGCAGCCGCGTGCGGACATCGACCGGCCGGTCGATGCCGCCCGTTGGCGTACGCGCCGGGGCGACATTCGCCGACTCGCCGATAGCCCGCGCCTGGTTAATGGAAATCTGCAAACCCAATCTGTTCGCCGTGCTTTGGGCCGTGTTGGCGACCTGTGAATCGCTGCCGTCGATCAGCACCTGCACGGCCACTTGCTCACGGGCGAGCAGCTTGTCGCTGTAGTTCGGCGGTATCCATACGCCCACTTTCGCCCGCCCGGATGTCAGAGCATGATCGAACGCATCTTGGTCAAACACCCGCTCGACCACGGTGAACTTGCGAGTATTTTCCATCGCTTCGATGAACTGCCGCGCACCCTGTCGCCCGTCGAGGTCGAGCACCACGGTCGGGATGTTCTCGATCTGCGTATCGAGCGCGTAACCGAAGATGATCGTCTCGACCACCGGCACGACCAGCAAAAAGACCAATGTCGCCGGCTGGCGGAACATATGGGCAAACTCTTTCCGCATGATCGCCGCCAGCCCATCGGTTGACCGCCCGGTGAGCGTTGATTCTTCACTCGTGGTGCGGACCTCCTGGTCTGCACGATCCGATAGCTCGCTTTCATCAATTTCCGAAGAACTCGAACAGACCTGGAGGTCTGTTCCACGACTCGGCTCGCCGGCTTCTCGCCGTTGTTCGGCATCGCGGGTGAGGGTGACGAAGACGTCTTCCAGCGTCGGGCCGATGGGCCGCACTTCGGCGACCTCTGGCGAAAGCCCAATGGCGGTTCGCATCTGCTGGGGCGAAAGGGCGTCCTCGGCCAGAACATGGATGCGGTCTCCAAACAGCGTGGCATCGCGAACGCCTTCCACACCGCGCAGCGCCGCCAAATGCCGGGCCGCGTCGACCGGCACGTCCATCTCGAACCACCGCGTCCCCTCGGGCGTGACGTCGGGCAGTTGCTTCAGTTGGTTCGGCTCGCCCAGCAGCAACAGCTTCGAAAGATAGATGTATCCGATGTCGTTGCAGCGCTCGGCCTCGTCCATGTAATGCGTCGTGACGAACAGCGTGACACCTTGGCTGGAAAGTTCGAACAGCAAATCCCACAATTGCCGCCGGGCGACCGGGTCGATGCCGGCGGTCGGCTCGTCGAGAAAAATCAACTCCGGCTCGTGAATCAGACTGCACGCCAGCGCCAGGCGTTGCTTCCACCCGCCGGAAAGCGTCCCGGCCAGTTGCCCGGTGCGATCTTCCAGCGACGTCAGCTCCAACACTTCGCGGCGACGCATCGCCAGCCGCGCAGCGGGTAACCCGTAAACGCTGCCGTAAAAGTTCAGGTTCTCTTCAACGGTTAGGTCGCTGTACAAACTGAACTTCTGCGACATGTACCCGATGCGGCGTTTGATCTGTTCCGGCTGCCGCCGCACATCGAAGCCCAGCACCGTCGCGTCGCCGGCGGTCGGCTTGAGCACGCCGCACAGCATGCGAATGATCGTAGACTTCCCGCTGCCGTTAGGCCCCAGCAGCCCAAAAATTTCCCCCTTGGCACCCTGAAGCTAAACATCCTCGACGGCCACCAAATCGCCAAAGTGCCGAGTCAGGCCGTCGATGTTGATGACGGGGTGGGTCATTGGTTGCCGCGTTCGAGGAATTCGTGTTCGGCCAGCCTGAATGAATTCAGTATGGCACGCCAATTGTTAGATCAAGCGCGGCCTAGATACACTTCGTTCTCGGATTGGATACACTTTCTGCGTTATTTGATGGAATCGCCGCACTTTTGCACCCACTTTCCCGGCTTGCTCGGATACACAATCGAAGGGCGCTCGGATACACTTCTGATAAAACGACAACTGTATTCTAACAGTGTTAAATCTGGCAAACCTTAGGTGTAACGGATTGTTGACGTGCCGGACACGCTAACGAGAGCGGAAAGAAGCGAACGGATGAGTCGCGTTCGCTCAACCAACACAAAGCCGGAACTGGTTGTGCGACGAATTATCCACAACCTTGGCTATCGCTATCGCCTGCACGACCATCGCTTACCCGGCAAACCGGATTTGGTTTTTCCCAGCCGTCATTAGGTAATCTTCGTTCACGGTTGCTTTCGTGTACCCAACTGGTGCTGGCAATCGTGATCGAATACAAAAAGCACGTCAATAAACTAAGCCATGAGCATCAGCAATGAAGTTGCGATTCGCCTTATTGAGGACTGCAAATTCGCCCGCTCTCGATTAGGTGCAATTCTCGCGTGCAATCCTGCAATCGATGCCCTTGTTGCGGAAGATGTCTTTGGAGGGCGGATTGACGAACTGCTACAATCAGACATTCGATCGCTGACAGAGGCGATCAACTCGGGTGAGCAGGAATTGCGTTCCAACACTTCTAGTCGGCAGTAAACGAAGTTGATGACAAATCAGGTTGGTGGATTTCGAGTCGGCGAATTCTATTCTAACGACGAAATTCATAATTCACTGAGCGTAGGCAACGCTGGTGGAATTCGCGTTGCGCTTGACGAAATCAAAGAGCCGCGTCGTATCGTGATTTTCACGTCCTCGCCGGATGCAAGGCAATTGAATGAGAACCCTTATGGCGACCGAGTTGAGGGAGACACCCTGGTTTACACAGCAGGTGGTCGTGAAGGCGATCAATCACTAGGGGGATTGAACAGACGAGTTCCACAACAGCTAGAAATAGATTTCCCAATCTACGGGTTTGAGATCGTTCAGTCTCGCCGGGCTTCGAGGACTAATCCAAAGCGATGGAAATTCTTAGGTCTGCTTGAATACCTACATCATTACACTGACTCGCAACTCGACGTTAATCGCAATTTACGGCAAGTCTGGATATTTGAGTTTCGCATCCATAGGGAGATGGATTTCGTACCACTCGATACAGATGTCCATTTAATGGCATCGATCTTGAATTCTTCAAGGGACGCTGAGGATTCTGCGAATCAAGATCGCGAACTTGATGACCCAGGTCTTTCAACAGAGCACGAATCCTCCTTTGAGGATTCAATAGCGCTGGAAAGTGTCCGTAGCAAACTATTCTCGTTGTCTCCGGAGGAATTCGAACCTTTGATCAAAGATGTCCTCGTCGCAACTGGCTTCGAAAGGGTCGACGTTACTCGCTATAGCCAGGATGGTGGAATCGATGTCAACGCTCATGTCTCGCCCTCTATCTGGCCGCTCAAAAACTTGCTTCTCCAGGTTCAGGCAAAAAAGTGGCGACACA